>JAGPIR010000062.1 GCA_018054915.1 Allobrachymonas sp. | reverse complement strand
GTGCAGACCAGCCCGCACCGCATCCAATGGGAATGGGTCAAGGGCCATTCCGGCATTGCGGGCAACGAAAAAGCCGATGCCCTGGCCAACCTGGGCGTGGAACAGGTACTGGCAGGCGGCAAGATGAACAGCGAATAAAGTTTCGCACCCACGCAGACGCAGACACCGGCCCCAATGGTTGACCTGCGACACGCCCCATCCTTGGCCGCCAGCCATCCCGATGTGGACAAAATTTCTTTCCGCGCCGCATGGCCAAGCCTGAATGCTTTTGATATTTTCCCCATACTAGGCACAGCTTACCCACAAGGTTATCCACAACGGGATCACGCCAATACCCTACCATGGCCTTTTGTGCCACACTCATGCCGCCATGAACAATTCCTCCATCTACGCCACGCCCAGCTACGATTCCTATGGGCCGGATGAAAGCCGCGATCCGCAGTTGGCGCAATTGCGCGTGCCGCCCCACTCCATCGAATCGGAATCCAGTGTGCTGGGCGGGCTGCTGCTCGACAACCATGCCTGGGACCGCGTAGCCGACCTGCTGATTGCCAGCGATTTTTATCGGTACGAACACCAGCTAACGTTCGAAGCCATCGGCAAGCTCATCAACGCCAGCAAGCCCGCCGACGTCATCACCGTCTTTGAAGCCTTGCAAAGCATTGGCAAGGCCGAGGAAGTCGGCGGACTGGTCTACCTCAATGCCCTCGCACAGTTTGTGCCCAGTGCCAGCAACATCCGCCGCTATGCCGAGATCGTGCGGGAACGCTCCATCTTGCGCAAACTCATTTCCGCCTCTGACGAAATTGCCACCAAGGCATTCAACCCGCAGGGCATGGCCATCGAAAAAGTGCTCGACGAAGCCGAACAGAAAATTTTCAAGATCGGCGAAGAAGGCTCCCGCATGAAAGAGGGCTTCCAGCCCATGGAATCGCTGGTGGTGCAACTGCTCGACCGCGTGCAGGAAATGGCGGACAACCCCAACGACATCACGGGCGTACCCACCGGTTTTTACGACCTCGACCGCATGACCAGCGGCTTTCAAGCCGGCGATTTGGTCGTCCTGGCTGCTCGCCCTTCAATGGGCAAGACCGCGCTCGCTGTCAACATCGCCGAGCACGTGGCGCTCAAGGAAGGCCTGCCGGTGGCGGTGTTTTCCATGGAAATGGGCGCGGCGCAACTGGCCGTGCGGGTGGTGGGCTCGATTGGCCGCATCGACCAGGGCCGCCTGCGCACCGGCAAATTGCACGATGACGAATGGCCGCGCCTGACGGAGGCCATCGAAAAATTGCGCAACATTTCCATGCACATTGACGAAACGCCGGGACTGACCCCGAGCGAACTGCGCGCCAATGCCCGCCGCCTGGCGCGGCAATGCGGAAAACTCGGCCTGATCGTGGTCGACTACCTGCAGCTGATGAGCGGCTCGACCAGCAGCGACGAAAATCGCGCCACCGAGCTGGGCGAAATTTCACGCGGGCTGAAAATGCTGGCCAAGGAATTGCAATGCCCCGTGATTGCGCTGTCGCAGCTCAACCGCAGCGTGGAAACACGCAACGACAAACGGCCGCTGATGAGCGACTTGCGTGAATCAGGCGCCATCGAACAGGACGCGGACGTCATCATGTTCATCTACCGCGACGATTACTACAACAAGGAAAGCAAGGATCAGGGCGTGGCCGAAATCATCATCGGCAAGCAGCGCAATGGCCCCACGGGCACCGTCAAGCTGGCCTTCATCAAGCCCATGACACGGTTCGAAAATCTAGCCAACATGGCCGACAGCGACGGATTTTGAACATCACTCTGAGCGGCCCCGCAGCCAGTCTTTTCAGGTTCTCCCGCAACCAAGGGGCTGGCGGCGCGCCGAACAGCATGGATTCACTCCTGCCATGTCCACGTTGCAACATCCATCCCGAACACGCCGGGACCCGAAAATGACCATCTGCGCTTACCAGGAACGGATCTTTCCGGTATCGATGTGCACAAAGTCCTCGTTGGCATAAAACCCCACCCCGCCAGCTTTTAGTGAGAGGGCGGCATCGCGCAGATCGGACAATGCAACCCCGGGCAGGCGAATATCAATAGCCTTGCCATCCATGTGCAGGCTGCGTTTGGCCACGCCTCCGGAACGGGTAGTGCGCAAGCGGTTGTTGGTAAAAGGACTGCGATAGCCGGAAATGACCTGAAAAGACAGGCGTGTTCCCAGTGTCATGCGCAGACGATAGAGCAGATCAAACAATTGCGGATCGATGGTTCCGACCTCGCCCGTGTAGTGGTCTCGCAGGAAATGGTCCAGCCGCAGTTGCGCCTGCGGCAACACAGCGTCACCGATCGCATAGACCAGCGACAAATGTTCATGGGTATGCAGATTTTCGAATGCCAACGCACGCGAATTGCTGGTTGGAATGGCAAGAGCGTACCGACTGCCAGTGGCCAACATGCCGCCAACGGCGGCCATTTGCACCACCCGGGTGGATTGCCGCAAAAAGGTGCGCCGGGAACGGAAATTTTCAGACATCAATATAACAACAGACCCGCAGGCCGCAACAGAAACAAACCGGGCCGATTCTAGTCAGGTCTGCAAGAGCAGGCCAGTATTTTTTTGTAATTGCAAGCTGACCCAAACTGACAGTTTGAGGCGGTTTGTTTACCGGGCGGCTGCATGCAGCCGCCCGCTGTTTCTTGCGGGATGGCTTATCCCCGGTTGCGCTTTTGCAGGGCCTGTTTGAGTGCCCGATCCTGCCCGTAGACATCAGGCAGAAAACGAAGCCTGCCCGTTTCATCAATAACCGCGGTGAGATAGGTGAGGATGACCGGAATGGGCTCCTTGATCTGGACGGTACTGCTAATGCGCTTGTCCATGACCTGGCGGATGCGCTGCTCCGGCCATTGCGGATCATCCTGCAGAACGAATTTGGCCAGCGCCACCGGGTCTTCCACCCGCACGCATCCATGGCTCAAGGCCCTGTCGTCACGGTTGAAAAGGCCCGGAGAAGAGGTGTGGTGCAGGTAAATATTGTCTTTGTTGGGGAAAATGAACTTCACGCCGCCCAGTGCATTGCCCCGTCCCGGCCGCTGACGGATGCGCATGTTGCCGCTGGCCAGGTCTGCCAGCGTCTCGGGAGTGACGCTGAAGCGGCCGCCGCTCGGCCCCACAATTTCAAAATTGTTGCGGTCAACATAACCAGGATCGCGCTGCAAGCGTGGCACCATTTCCTTGCGTGCAATCGACAAGGGCACATTCCAATAGGGATTGAACTCCACACGCACCATGTCCTTGTTGAACAGGGGTGTGCGTGTACCGCTGGCCTTACCGACAATGACGTTGATGGGCAAGACACTCTGCACCGCGCCATCATCCGTCAGCGTATACATACGCAGACGGAATTCCGGAACGTTCACGACAATCATGCGGCGTTGCTGATGCAGGGGTGCCCAGCGCAGACGTTCCATGGTCTGCGCAATTTGCTCGGCCCGCTCGGCAGGCGATACATTGAGCTGCTCGATGGTGGCGCGATCAGCCTGCCCCGTTTCATTGAGGGCATGGCGTGACTGGAATGCCTTCAAGGCAACCGGAAGTGCAGATTCCAGGCTTGCCGGATCCCTGGCTGCATCGGCGGACATGTCTCCCAGCAAAACCAGACGTTGCACCAGCCTATTCCGCACAACTTCCCCCATTCCTGCGCTGGCCGCCTTCCCTTTTACTGGCGCTGGCAACGGTTCAGACCATGCGGGATCATTGTGCAAGCGCAGATAGCGCTGCAATTGCGTCCGCAATCCGGCATACATGGGTACCCGTGGAATGGCGGTCTGCCAGACGGACTCCAGGCTGCCCTTCTGCGCCGCCTGTTCCAGCAGGTTTTCGGTGTCCAGAATAGGCCGGCCATCCCGGGAATAATTTTCACCAATGGTATGGGGATTGATCCGGCCACGATGCAGGTCGTTGAGATAACGAACGACTGATTGGTTGATGCGGGTGTCAAGCCGGGCACCCTCCTCGACCGAAAGGGGTGCTTTTACGGCAGACGCCAGCGCATGCTCAAGTTCTGCCGCCTGATAGTCTTGTGGTGACAGGCCCTCCGCATCTGCAGTTGCCAGTTGCCTGACCGCCTGCACCGCCAACAAACTCGGCTGCTGGTTTTGTGGATTAAACCAACGCCTCGTCACCAGACGATCAACATTTTGTGCATGACCGGCGGTAGCAACAGCCATCGCCAGTGTTGCCAGCGCATGCCACAGGGAAAACGAACGGATGGATGACGTTGTCATGATTTTTTACTTCTTGCCCGCTGCAATCATTGCAATGATCCTAACAACGTTCACAAACATCCACAGCGATTATGTAAACAATCTGTCAGCCCAAAGAAAATTGCGTTGTTTTTTGGATAAATTCCGGCAATACCCGACGGATGACTGTGATTGTTCTGCGCCAGCGCCTGGGATGCATATTGCAACGGCTTCGCAACAAAGGATGTATATTGCCAGGCAGCCATATAGTCGGTCTCTGGCAGACCTTTTCTTTTTTGCCTGATCAAAGACTTCCAATGCCATTGCCCCCGCCCCCAAAAAAGCGTGCCAGCACCCTTTCCATTGATGACATTCCCTTGTCTGTTTCGCCCAAACCCGCTGAACCATCGGAAAACACAAGCGCGTCTGCGACCAGCAAAAGGCGCAAACGCGCCGCGGCGCCGCAAGACCCCGTGATTGGCAACCATGCTGGACAAACGGTAATCGCATCCGTTGCGCCAGCTGCCTCACCGGCATCACCAGAAACTGCACAAAAACCGGCCATTACAGCCACACGTAGCGCCGTCGCGGTATCCGTGGCTGCCCAAAACACCAAAACGCGCAAACAAGCAAGACCGTCTTCAGCCGATGCCCGCAAGCTGTTTGTGCTTGACACCAACGTGCTGATGCACGATCCGACCTGCCTCTTCCGTTTTGAAGAACACGACATTTACTTGGCCCTGGTCGTTTTGGAGGAAATGGACAGCCACAAGAAAGGCACCAATGAGGTTGCGCGCAATGTGCGGCAGGCCAGCCGGATGCTGGACGCCCTCGTGGCCACTATGCCCAAGGAGAAATTGGTCGATGGCCTGCCGCTTGATGCCTTGGGCAACAAGGAAGCCACCGGGCGCCTGTTCTTCCAGACCCGGTTGCTCGACTACAACCTTCCCATGCAGGCTCTGCCTCAGAGCAAGGCAGACAACCAGATTCTAGGGGTGGTGGCAGCGCTGGAAAAACACCATCCGGAACGTGAGGTCGTGCTGGTCTCCAAGGACATCAACATGCGCGTCAAGGCGCGAGCTCTGGGACTTGCAGCAGAAGACTACGAGAACGACAAGGCTCTCGGTGATGACGAAATGTTGTACGCCGGAACGCTGGTGCTGCCGGCTCGCTTCTGGGACACCCAGCCTGAAAACATCGAAAGCTGGAAGGAGGGCGCGCACACTTTTTACCGCGTTCACGGTTCGCTGGTTCAGCAAATGCTCATCAACCAGTTTGTCTATTTTGAACAACCCGGAGAAACCAGCCTTTACGCCCGGGTGACCGAAATCCGCGGTGACAGCGCCGTGCTCAAAACCCTGCGAGACTGCGCCCATCCCAAGCAGTCTGCCTGGGGTGTGACCGCGCGCAACCGAGAACAGAATTTTGCCATGAACCTGTTGCTCGATCCCGAAATCGACCTGGTCACGCTGGCAGGAAACGCAGGCACCGGAAAGACCCTGCTGGCGCTGGCCTGCGGCCTCACACAGGTGCTTGATGAACGCCGCTACAGCGAGATCATCATGACCCGCGCCACTGTCAGCATGGGCGAAGACATTGGCTTTCTGCCCGGAACCGAGGAAGAAAAAATGGGTCCCTGGATGGGCGCACTCGACGACAACCTGGAGTTTCTGACCAAGAACGGCGCCAATACCGGCAACGCAGGAGAATGGGGTCGCGCCGCCACCAACGACTTGATTCGCAGCCGCATCAAAATCAAGAGCATGAATTTCATGCGCGGCCGCACGTTCATGAACAAGTACATCATCATCGACGAAGCACAGAACCTCACGCCCAAGCAGATGAAGACCCTCATCACACGCGCAGGGCCCGGTACGAAAATGATCTGCATGGGCAACCTGTCGCAAATCGACACACCCTATCTGACCGAGGGCTCATCCGGGCTGACCGCAGTCGTCGACAAGTTCAAGGGCTGGCCGTACAGCGGCCACATCACTTTGGCGCGTGGCGAACGCTCCCGGTTGGCTGACTTTGCCAGCGAAGTGCTGTAACCAATCTGCGCAAATCAGGCAAAGCCTGGCTTCTGACCGGATGCGCATGACCCGTTGGCTATGCGCGCCCAGACAAACAGGAGCCCCTTTTCCATGACAGATACCGGCCACATGCCTCCCAGCAATCCCTGCAAACCGCAGATGGTGATGGATTTCGACTTGGGCGAGGGCCAACCCACACGGCTGTATTTCAGCACACCCCACGCAGTTGAATTGGCATGGTGCGCCCACGAGGTTTTGCCCGCGCTCCAGCGTATCGAGCACGCCACCCGGCAAGGCGCCTGGGCCGCCGGCTACCTGGCCTACGAGGCAGCCGCTGGCCTGGATCCGAAAATGGCCGAGGCCATGGATATTGCTCCAAACACCAAACACGCTATGCCGTTGCTGGCCTTTGCCCTGTTTGATGCTCCGGACCCCGATCCCGTGTTTGCCAATGGCCTTGCGGGAACACATCCCTGTGCCGCACCATCAAAGCCGGCAGGAGAAATCGGTCTGCAATGGCACGTAAACGAAACCTCGGATAACTACGCAAAAAAAATCGCCGCGGTGCGACACGCGATTGCAGCCGGTGACGCCTACCAGGTCAACTACACCTTACGCGCGCAAACGCAGGCTGGCGACGGTTTTTCTCCCTGGCATTACTACGAATCCCTGCAGCGGCGCCAGCAATGCCGGTATGGCGCCTATCTGGATTTTGGTTCCCATCAGGTGCTTTCACTTTCCCCGGAGCTTTTTTTCGACTGGGACCGCACCGATGGCCGGATCACTACCCGTCCCATGAAAGGTACGGCTCGACGCGGCACCACACCCGAATTGGACGCAGCCCTGGCTCTGCAGCTGCAAACCAGCGCCAAGGAGCGCGCCGAAAACGTGATGATCGTCGACCTGTTGCGCAACGATCTGGGACGGATCGCAACCACCGGCAGCGTACACGTCCAGCAATTGCTGCAGACTGAAGCCTAC
>JAGPIR010000061.1 GCA_018054915.1 Allobrachymonas sp. | reverse complement strand
TTGAAATCACCAGCAACCAGCAGGGGAGCGCTGTCAGGCACCTCCCGATCAATGAATTGCTGCAGCAGATTCACCTGACGGATGCGGCTGGCGCCAAGCAGTCCCAGATGCACCACGATGACGTGCACATGCCTGCCCTGAACATCGATCACCGAATGCAACAGTCCGCGTTGCTCAAAACGGTGATCGGAGATGTCCTGGTGCTGATGCTGGACGACTGGCCAGCGCGAAATCAGGGCATTGCCATGCTCACCATGCGCCGTTACCGCATTGGTGATGTAAACCGACTGGTAACCCGGAGGCGCCAGATATTCTGCCTGTGACTGGCGCGGCCAATTGACGAATCTTTGCTCGGCCCTGCGATTGAGCTTTCGCACTTCCTGAAGGCACACCACGTCGGCATGCAGGTTGGCAATGGCCCGCTGCAGATTGTGGATTTCCAGGCGATGCGTCGGCCAGACACCCTGCACCCCTTTATGAATGTTGTAGGTCACCACCCGCAAGGTATCGGGTTTTCCGGGTTCAGACGCAAAGGACTGTACCGGTCCACCAACCAAACCGGGGATGGCGGTGGCGCTCATGTACTTTCCATATTCATGGCTGGCAGCGGATTGCGCAGGCGAATATGCAATTCGCGCAGCTGTTTTTCATCCACTGGGCTGGGCGCCTGCGTGAGCAAGCACTGTGCGCGTTGTGTTTTCGGAAAGGCGATCACGTCGCGGATCGATTCGGCTCCGGTCATGAGGGTGATGAGCCGGTCGAGCCCGAACGCCAGGCCGCCATGGGGCGGCGCGCCATATTGCAATGCATCGAGCAGGTAGCCAAATTTGGCCTGTGCATCTTCGGGCGTTATTTTCAGCGCCGCAAATACTTTGCTTTGTACTTCTGATCGGTGGATACGCACCGAACCACCGCCAAGCTCCCAGCCATTGAGCACCATATCGTAGGCCTTGGACAGGCATTTGCCCGGATTGCCATCCATGTATCCTTCATGGCCGTCCTTGGGGCTGGTGAAAGGATGATGCACTGCTGTCCAGCGCATTTCTTCATCGTCGTACTCAAACATCGGAAAATCGACCACCCACAATGGCGCCCAGCGATTCTCGAAAAGCCCGTGCGCTTTGCCGAAGGTGCTGTGCCCCACTTTCAGGCGCAGCGCGCCGATGGAGTCGTTGACGATCTTGGCCTTGTCAGCGCCAAAAAAGATCAGATCGCCGTCCTGGGCACCGGTGCGCTTGAGAATTGCAGCCAATGCCGCATCGTGCAGATTCTTGACGATCGGACTTTGCAAGCCGTCGCGGCCCTTGGCCTTGTCATTGACCTTGATCCAGGCCAGCCCTTTGGCGCCATAGATCTTGACGAATTCGGTGTAGCCGTCAATTTCGCCACGCGTCATTTCACCGCCGCCGGGCACACACAGCGCCACCACGCGGCCGCCTGCAGCAGTGGCCGCAGCGCTGAAGACTTTAAAGTCCACATCGGCCATCACGTCGGTCAGCTCGGTGAACTCGAGCTTGACGCGCAGATCGGGCTTGTCCGAACCGTAGCGGTACATGGCCTCGGAGTAAGGCATGACAGGGAACTCGCCCAAATCGATGCCCAGCGTGTTCTGGAATACGGTGGCGATCATGCCTTGGAACATATCCCGGATTTCCTGCTCGTCCAGGAACGAAGTCTCGATGTCGATCTGGGTAAATTCGGGCTGACGATCGGCACGCAAGTCTTCATCACGGAAGCATTTGGTGATCTGGTAATAGCGGTCAAAACCGGCCACCATCAGCATCTGCTTATAAATTTGCGGCGATTGTGGCAACGCAAAGAAATGGCCATCATGCACACGACTGGGCACCAGATAGTCGCGTGCGCCTTCAGGGGTAGATTTGCCCAGCATGGGTGTTTCAATATCAATGAATCCATTGGCATCCAGGTATTTGCGCACCTCCATTGCCACTTTATAGCGCAACATCAGATTACGCTGCATGTAGGGCCGGCGCAAGTCGAGCACACGGTGTGTCAATCGCGTGGTTTCACTCAAATTATCATCATCAAGCTGGAACGGCGGCGTAACCGACGGGTTGAGCACCTTGAGCGTGTGGCACAACACCTCGATTTTTCCCGTGGCAATGGCATCGTTGGCAGTGCCTTCGGGCCGGGCACGCACCAGACCCTCGATCTGGATACAGAACTCGTTGCGCAGATCTTCCGCTATCTTGAACATGTCAGGACGGTCGGGGTCGCACACCACTTGCACGGCACCCTCACGGTCGCGCAGGTCGACAAAAATCACGCCCCCGTGGTCGCGCCTGCGGTTGACCCAGCCGCACAGCGTGACCGTCTGGCCCAATTGAGCTTCAGTGACTTGACCACAATACATGGAACGCATGGACATGTTGAATCGTTCTTTCTGCGCAACGGGCGCATAACAGCAATGATGACAAATGAAAACGTGACAAGCCTTCAGGAACCCGGCGGCAAGTTGCCTTGTTCACACGGCAGGGCTGCCGGTTCATGCGGCGCAACCACGCCCATTGAAATGATGTACTTGAGGGCTTCGTCAACCGACATGCGCAATTCAATCACATCGGAGCGCGGCACGATCAGGAAAAATCCCGAAGTCGGGTTGGGAGTCGTCGGGATGAAAACACTGACGTGCTCTTCGGACAAATGTGAGGACACTTCACCGGAAGGCGCACCCGTGAAAAAACCCACGGACCAGCTCCCCTGGCGCGGATACTGGACCAGCAATGCCTTGGAAAACGCCTTGCCACTTCCGGAAAACAGGGTATCCGCCACCTGCTTGACGCTGCTGTAGACACTGCGAAACACCGGAATACGACTGAACAGGCGGCCCCATTGCCGCACCCACCATTGCCCCACGATATTAGCAACCATCAGTCCTGTCAGCAGGATGACTGCACCAAGCACCAGCACACCAATTCCTGGAATGCCATGTACAAGGTTGCTGAAAGCAACCACGGCCGGCAAAAAACGTCCCAGTTGTTCAACGATCCGGACAAAAATACTGTCAATGAGGCCCAGCAGCCAGATCAGCACCCACACGGTGATGACCAAGGGCAGCCATGTCAGCAGACCGGTTAAGAAATATCGTTGGATACGGTGTTTGAGCATGCAGAATGCGCGCGCCATGCAACCACATGCGCGTCCAGAAAAATATTACGGCTGGGCCGCGGGGCAACCTGGGCAGGCAGCCGGCTCCTGACCAGCGGCCTTTCTGCCGGATGCGGCAGGACAAGCAGGACCGTTCTTGAAATCGGTTTCATACCAGCCCGAACCCTTGAACTGGAAACCGGCAGCCGTGACCTGCTTGCTGAAACCTGCACCCCCACAAGCCGGGCATTGCGTCAACGGCGCGTCGTTGAGCTTCTGCAACACATCCTCTGCGTGGCCGCAGGTTGCACAGTGGTAAGCATAAATAGGCATGGCAAAACAAAAAATGAGTCGAAAAGGAATCGCGTCTCCCGAAAATATCCGGAATATTGGCGAACTCCATATTATAAGTGGCCAGTCGTCGGCCAGCCGGTTTCGCCCGGGTCCCGCATCGCCATGCTCGGGCTCCGCATGGATTTCGGCTTGCTCATCGCTCTTTTTTTCAAAACTGCGGAAGTTTCCAAAATCTCTTTTTTCGCAAATCCGTCCTGCAGAAAGGGAGCGCGGCCACTTCACAGACTTTTTTAATACTGTAGCCAGATTGTGACGGGGCCGTCGTTGACCAATGCAACCTGCATGTCGGCCCCGAAAATGCCCGACGCCACCGGCGCATGCAGCATATGCGCCCGTTCCAGCAAATACTGGAACAATTCCTGCCCTTGTACTGGAGGGGCAGCCGCGGCAAAACTCGGCCGATTACCGGCGCTGCAATCAGCCGCCAGCGTGAACTGGCTCACCAGCAACAGACCCCCTGCCTTGCCGTGGCCATCTACATTCTGCACACTGTGGTTCATCTTGCCATTTTCATCACTGAAAACGCGCAATTTCAATATCTTGGCCAACAGGCGTTCTGCCGTTTCGTGCGTATCTTGCGGCTCGGCGCAAACCAACACGAGCAGGCCTTGCCCGATGGCTCCGACCGTACGGCCGTCGACAGTCACACGAGCTTCCCGCACACGCTGCAGCACGGCCTTCACGATTGCTCCGCACCATCAAAGAACTGCCGGGCAAGCACCGCTTCGCGCAACATGGATAACCCCGCCATCCCACAGAAAACTTGGAGCGCACCATGTTCAGATGTTTCCGGTATCAGCACCAAGCTTGGTACCTTAAATACACCATGCGCCTGCGCAGCCTGACTCAGCTCTGCCTGTTCCTGTCTGATTTTCAGGTCTTTCACATCTCGCACCGATGGTAGCAAGGCTGTGGCATCCAGCCAGGCTTGCTGCTGCACGGCAGGGTCATCGGGATCGCCGCCATATTGCCAGATGGCGTTGAAAAACGTTTCACATACCTGCCGGTTTGGCTGGCCATGCGGACTGCTGGCCAATGCCATCTGTGACCAGGCAGCATCATTAAACGGATCGCGCGCCGGCGCTACGAAAGGCAGGCCACTCTGCTTGGCCAGCCACTGAGCATGGCGCAGGCGCCACGCTTGTTTGGCCGCAATCGCAGAAGGTGAAGCGGCATGATGCTCCTTGAAAAAAACATCCAGTACCACCGGCCGGTATTGCATCTGCCAAGCCAGACCGCCCAGCACTTTTGGCAACTGGTGAAACGCGATATAGGCATAGGGTGAAACAAAGTCAAAATAAAAAAGAATGGTAGGCATGATTTCCAATCAATGGCCGGAACCCAATCATGGGTGCTGCGCCACATCCGCCCAGCGGCCCTGCGGACACAACCCATCCAGATCAGACGGCCGTAGCCGGAACACCACCCTTGGATGCCCAGCTGCGGCCCAAATGCAATCAAAGCGCAACAGACTTTCATCAAACAGTATGAGAGGCTGCCGGCAGTGCGCCACCGGCGATACGCCTCCGATGGCAAAACCCGTGGTGACACGCACAAATTCGGCATCCGCCCGGCCAATGCGGCCGACAAGCGCCGATACCTTGTTTTCATCGGCGCGCCGATCGCCTGCGGTAATGACCAGCAACGCCTGCTCGCTGCTTGCGTCTTCGTGCCTGAATATCAGGCTTTTAGCAATCTGGCCCAAATCCACACCCAGTGCCTGAGCGGCTTCCTTCGCAGTCCGGGCCGAATCGTTCAGTACCACTGGGGCATGTGCATGCCCGGCCGCCGATAGCGCCATGGCAACGCGCGAAACGGCTTCCGATGTCAGCATGGGTGCAGATGTTGCATTAGAAAGGGATGCTGACATGTTGTTCTCTCTCCATGAAGAAACACCCGTCTGCCAGAAGATCAGGTCAGTCTGCAGCTTCCATTGCAGCCGGGCATGTTTTATTTACAGCAAACATCGGAATGGCGTATACGCGCCCGACTCCGTTTGCTTATTTTTGGCATCATGGATGCCTCTCATTAATGCTCTGACGACCGGGGCACCTGCTCCGCAATTTGCTCGGCCCATTGCCTTGATTGCTGCGGGTCGCTCGCTTCCACCATCACGCGCAACACCGGCTCGGTGCCGCTGGGACGAATCAGCACGCGCCCATTCTGGCCCAACGCCCTCTCGGCACAGGCAATCGCCGCCTGCAGGCCCGGCAAACCTTTCCAGTCGGTTCCCGTATGCATGCGCACATTGATCAGGGTCTGCGGAAAAAGCTCGACCCCTGCCAGCAACTCGGCCATACTCCTGCCGCTGCGCACCACTGCCTGCAACACCTGCAGGGCGCTGATGATGCCATCGCCCGTGGAGTGCTTGTCCAGCACCAGGATGTGCCCGGAGCTTTCTCCGCCAATCTGCCAGTTGCGCTGCTGCAGCGCTTCCAGCACGTAGCGGTCTCCCACCTTGGTCCGCACCAGTTCGATGCCATGACGAGTCAGCGCGGACTCAATGGCCATGTTGGTCATCAGTGTGCCGGCCACACCGGGTACAGGCAGCCCCTGCGCCATACGGTCCTGTGCGAGCAGATACACCAGTTCATCGCCATTGAACAGCCGGCCGTTGCCATCTACCATCAACAGCCGATCGGCATCGCCATCAAGCGCCACGCCATAGTCGGCGCCATGTGCCTGCACTGCGGCAACGAGTGTTTCGGGATGGGTCGCCCCAACGCTCTGGTTGATATTGAGCCCGTCCGGATGGCATCCCACAGAAACCACTTCGGCGCCCAATTCGTGAAATACCGCAGGAGCAATCTGGTACGCAGCCCCATGCGCCGCATCCACCACGATCTTGCACCCACGCAGGCTCAGCGCCTGGCTGAACGTGCTCTTGCAGAATTCGATATAGCGCCCGTCTGCATCGTGCAACCGGATAGTTTTTCCAAGCCGCTGCGACGGCACACACACCATTGGTTCTGTCAAGGCCTGCTCTACTGCACATTCCCAGGCATCGGGCAGCTTGTTGCCATGGGCGCTGAAAAATTTGATCCCGTTGTCGTCAAACGGATTGTGGCTGGCGCTGATAACCACGCCCAGCGCCGCCCGTTGCGCCCGCGTAAGGTACGCAACAGCCGGCGTAGGCACAGGCCCCAGCAACATCACGTTCACTCCGGCGGCATTGAAACCGGATTCCAGTGCGCTTTCAAACATATAGCCCGAAATGCGCGTGTCCTTGCCAATCAGAACCGTAGGCTGCTGACTGGAAGACTGTTTAAGCACCCGCCCCACTGCATTGGCCAACTGCAGGGCAAAATCGGGAGTCAGCGGATGGGTGCCCACTGTTCCGCGGATGCCATCGGTTCCAAAAAATTTCCGTTCCATTGCTGTTCTTGTCTGATGCATGGGAGTAATTATGCCGCGCGCACGTCGAGTGCTTGCATGGAACGCCACACCGCCAGGGCCTGCCTGGTGGCGGCCACATCGTGCACCCGCACAATGCGAGCGCCCCTTTCCACCGCCAGCACAGCCGCCGCCACACTGGCGAGACTGCGGTCATGCGGCAACAACTCACAACAGTGCGCCACATCAGTAATGCCGGGAGGGAGCGCTTCCAGAACCGCTCCCAGCGTGGATTTGCGCGACCATCCAGCCAATATGGCATGGCCATTCGCCAGCAACTGCGATTGCTGCGCCAGCAGGGCAAGATTTTGCGGCACCGTCTTGCCAAAACCGATGCCAGGATCCAGCACGATGCGGTCCTGCATCACACCACGGCACATCAGGTCGCC
>JAGPIR010000060.1 GCA_018054915.1 Allobrachymonas sp. | reverse complement strand
CAGACACTTCCATCTGGTCCACACGGAATTCGCTGCCCGAATTGAAACAGAACCAGCCGAACCACAACAACGCAGTGCCCAGGGCAACCCGCGTGATGCTGTGCGGATGGCCATGCTTGACCGTGCGTTGGCCAATGAAGAGCACCGAGGCGATGGAGGCAAAGCCTGCGGTGTTGTGCACCACCACGCCGCCGGCAAAATCAAGCACGCCCCACTTGGCCATCATGCCGTCAGGCGCCCAGATCATGTGGACGAAGGGGTAGTAGACAAATATTTGCCACAGGATGAGGATCAGGCACCAGGCCTTGAACGACATGCGGTTGGCAAACGCGCCGGTGATCAGCGTGGGCGTGATGATGGCAAACATCATCTGGTAGGACACATGCACCAGCAGCGGGATTCCCAGCACCGGGTCGTTGTTGTACAGCGTGTTCAAAGTGATGTTGCGCAGGAAGGCGTACTGGAACGGATCACCGATGATGCCCAGGCCACCCCATGTTTGGCCAAAGGACATGGAATAGCCCACGACGAACCACATGATGGTGGTGATGCCCAGTGAAACGAAACACTGCATCAGGATGGTCAGCAGGTTCTTGGTCTGAACCATGCCCCCATAGAAAAACGCCAGCCCTGGCGTCATCATCATGACCATGGCCGCACAGAACAGCTCATACGACGTGTTGCCTGAATGGATTGGAGGCATTGACCCTGCTCCTGTTGCGAAAAATAATTTTTCGGTGGTTAAAGGAAGAAATACACGACACGCAAATGGTGCGCTGACCAACCAGGCAGTCAAAAAAAATCGGCCACAACTGGTGACGAACGATGTTTCTCTTGCAGACCACCGAATAAAGGTTGCTTTAAAAAAGAACGCGCTTAATTATGAGCGGTTAATCGCAAACAATTAACAAATAATTAAACGAAAATTGTTTCCGTGTGTAGCGCGGCAATCGATGGTTTTTTGGATTAAACCGTTGCAGGAAGCCCTTTAGTGGGCGCTTCGAAGAAAAAAACCACTCTCTATTTTTTTACAAAAGATATAAATTCCCCGGAAATTTTTGCCGTGCGAATAAAGACTATGGTGTTGCTGAGGAGTGGGCTTTCATCCTTGTGTCGGTGCAATAGACAACAGCGAGGATGTGCCAGAATGCCCGCATGACATACGTACGCAGATCGCATGCCTGAACCACACGCGGAACCAGTCTTCCGGGCGCAGGGTCTGACGAAGATCTACCGCATGGGCGATGTCGAGGTGCATGCCTTGCGAGGCGTCGACCTGGAATTGCGCGCAGGGGAATTCGTTGTTCTGCTTGGGCCTTCGGGCAGTGGGAAATCGACCCTGCTCAATATTCTGGGCGGGCTGGACGTGCCCAGCGGCGGCCATGTCTGGTACCACGGCGAAGACCTGACCAATGCTGGCGATGCCCGGCTGACGCGCTTCCGGCGCGAGCATGTGGGCTTTGTATTCCAGTTCTACAACCTGATTCCCAGCCTGACGGCACGGGAAAATGTTGCCATCGTTACCGATATTGCACCCAACCCGCTGCCGCCGCAGGATGCGCTGGAAATGGTGGGGCTGGGCGAGCGGCTGGATCATTTCCCGGCGCAACTCTCGGGCGGCGAGCAGCAGCGCGTGGCTATTGCGCGCGCCATTGCCAAGCGGCCGGTCGTCATGCTCTGCGACGAACCTACGGGTGCCCTTGATTCGGCCACCGGCGTGCGGGTGTTGGAAGCGCTGGAGCGCGTCAATGCCGAACTCGGCACCACCACCGTCATCATTACCCACAACGCCGACATTGCCCGCATGGCGCAGCGGGTACTGTGGATGGCGGACGGGCGCATTGTGCGTGAACAGGTCAATGCGCAACGCCAGCCAGCCCATACGCTTCACTGGTGAGGGAGAAGGGATCATGCCATTCAATGCCATCGAAACCGCAGAAGTCACCTTAGGTCTGAGCAGCGCAGAGGCAGCTGTACGCCTCGCACAATACGGTCCCAACCGGCTTAGGCCACAGCGTCAGCATGCCATTTGGCAGTTCTTGGCGCGTTTTCGCAATCCGCTGGTGGTGGTGCTACTTGTAGCCTGCGTCATTTCGGCTGTCATTGGTGAGGCCACCAGTGCGGCGGTCATTGCCATCATCGTACTGATGTCGGTGATCCTCGATTTTGTGCAGGAGCGCCGCGCAGGCCAGGCCGCCGAAAAGCTGGCACACCAGGTGGCCCTGCGCGTGCGCGTATGGCGCGACGGGTGCGAGCAGGAGGTGACGGCCGAGACCCTGGTGCCCGGCGACGTGGTGCTGTTGTCGGCAGGTGACCTGATTCCGGCCGATGCCCAGGTGTTACAGGCGCAGGACTTCTTCGTTAATCAGGCCTTGCTGACCGGCGAGCCTTACCCGGTGGAGCGCCACGCCGCTACCGAACCTTTGTCCGAGCAGGGCGACTGGGATACTGACAACGACGGCGTGGTCTTCATGGGCAGCTCGGTGGTCAGTGGCGCGGCACGCGTGCTGACTCTGCGTACCGCCAAGCGCACAGCCATTGGCCAGATCGCCACCAGTCTGGAAAAGCCGCCACCGCCCACCGCGTTCGAGATCGGTACGCGTCGTTTCGGCCTTCTCATCATGCGGCTGACGGTGTTGCTGGTGCTGTTCACGTTGGGGGTGAATCTGGCGTTTCACCGCCCGCTGCTGGAATCCTTCCTGTTCGCCGTGGCGCTGGCGGTTGGCCTGACGCCTGAATTATTGCCAATGGTGGTGTCGGTCACGCTGGCCCGCGGCGCCATGCGCATGGCGCAGGCCAAGGTCATCGTCAAGCGCCTGTCTGCCATTCAGGACATGGGCGCGATGGATATTTTGTGCACCGACAAGACCGGCACGCTGACCGAAGCGAAGATCCGGCTGGAACGACACGTTGACCCACAGGGCGTACCAAGCCACCGGGTGCTGGAACTGGCATACCTCAACAGTTTTTTCGAAAGCGGCCTGAAAAGCCCGATGGACGAGGCCATCTTGGCGCACGAGCACATCGATGTTTCGGGTTGGGCCAAGATCGACGAGGTGCCGTTCGACTTTGAGCGCCGGCGCGTATCGGTGCTGGTGGAGCGAGGCGGTGAGCGCTTGCTGGTGCTAAAAGGTGCGCCGGAAGACGTGCTTCGGTTGTGCATGCAGTACGAAAGTGAGCCTGACGCGTCTGGCCAAGACCCGATGCTGAAAGACCTGGACGAAGCGGCGCGCACGTGCATCCAGACGCTGTTCGACGGGCTGGGGCAGGACGGCTTCCGCGTGCTGGCCATCGCTTGGAAGCGCGAGCCGCAAACGCTGGTCGATGCCGTCGTTGATGATGAAAGTGAACTGGTGTTCGCCGGTTTCGCCGCTTTCCTTGATCCACCCAAGGCCAGCGCTCGGCCTGCACTGCAGGCGATGGCGGTCAGCGGCGTGGCGGTGAAGGTCATAACCGGCGATAACGAGCAGGTGGCGCGCCATGTATTCTCAGAGTTGGGCATCGAAGTGAGCGGCGTGTTGTCTGGTGCCGAGATTGCAGCCATGAACGACGATGCCCTGTGTGCGCGGGTGGAAGAGGTCAATCTGTTCTGCCGCGCCAACCCGCAGCAAAAAAACCGCGTGTTGCTGGCGCTGAAGGCGCGCGGCCACGTGGTGGGCTACCTGGGCGACGGCATCAACGACGCGCCTTCGCTGCACACCGCCGACGTTGGCATCTCGGTCGATGGCGCCGTGGACGTGGCCAAACAGGCTGCCGCCATGATCCTGCTGGAAAACGATCTGGGCGTGCTGCATGCCGGCATCCGAGAGGGCCGGCGGACGTTTGGCAACGTGATGAAGTACATCATGATGGCCACCAGTTCCAATTTCGGCAACATGTTCAGCATGGCGGCGGCGACCCTGTTCTTGCCATTCCTGCCGATGCTGCCATTGCAGATTCTGCTTAACAATTTTCTCTACGACCTGTCTGAATTGCCGCTGCCGGCCGACAACGTGGATGAAGATGATCTGGCGCGTCCACGCCGCTGGGACATGGGTTTTATCCGTACGTTCATGATGACCATCGGGCCGGTCAGTTCCATTTTCGACTTTCTCACCTTCTGGCTGCTGCTGGCTGTGTTGCAGGCAGACAAGGCGCTGTTTCGTACCGGCTGGTTCGTCGAGTCACTGGCTACGCAGGTGTTGGTGATCTTCATCATCCGCACCCGTGCCAATCCGTTTAAGAGCCGTGCGCACCGGCTGCTGGCAGCCACTTCGTTGGCTGTGGTCGCCATCGCCATCATTCTGCCCTTCACGCCGCTGGCGCCTGTGCTGGGCTTTGCGCCGTTGCCGCTGCGTTTTGTTGTAATGTTGCTGGGACTCACGGCGATCTATCTGGTGCTGGTGGAAATGGTCAAGCGCTGGTTCTACCGGCGTCTGGCTGCCAGACAGGCTCTGACGTGAAGGCCATTCACCTCAAGGCATTGCGTGATTTGTGGTTGATGCGCGGGCAGGCGCTGGCCATTGCGCTGGTCATTGCCTCAGGCATTGCCATGTTGGTCATGTCGCAGGCCACGCTCGATTCGCTGCGCGACACGCGTGCGCGGCTGTATCAGGACTACCGCTTTGCTGATTTGTGGGCCGGACTCAAGCGTGCGCCCGAATCCGTGGCTGCGCGGATTGCCGAAACGCCCGGCATTGCCGAAGTGCAGACGCGTGTACTGGCTGCCGCCAAGCTGGAGGTGGCCGGCTTCGACGAACCGGTTGAGGCTACTGTGGTCTCGCTGCCGGATGCGGGCGCGCCGCCGCTCAACCGCCTGTATCTGCGCGCCGGGCGCATGCCGGCGCCTTTCGCGCACAACGAAGTGCTGGTCAGCGACGCGTTTGCGCAGGCGCACGGACTGAAACCTAGCGGCCGTTTGCGCGCCACGGTGTACGGCCATTCGCAATGGTTCGAGATCGTCGGCATTGCGATTTCGCCTGAGTACTTGTACCAGATCAAGCCTGGCGCCATGTTTCCCGACTACCAGCGCTACGCCATCATCTGGGCGCCACGGCGCACGCTGGCGGCTGCCTTGAACATGGCTGGAGCCTTCAATCAGATCGTGGCCCGGCTGGCGCCGGGCGCCAACGAACGCGAGGCCATCGATGCCGTGGATCGCATTCTGGCGCGCTACGGTAGCCGTGGCGCGATCGGACGGTCCGACCAGCTCTCCTACAACTTTCTGGAACAGGAATTCCGGCAACTGGGCGTGATGGCGCGGCTGTTCCCCGCCATTTTCCTGGGTGTGGCTGCCTTCCTGCTGAACGTGGTGTTCAAGCGGTTGATCGGCACCCAGCGTGACCAGGTGGCAATTCTCAAGGCCTTCGGCTACAGCACGGCGCAAGTGGCGCTGCACTATGGGCTGATCGTGTCGTTGATTTGTCTGGCGGGAACTGCCATCGGCGTGGCTGCCGGCGCCTGGTTGGGGACATTGTTGGCGGGTCTGTACCAGATGAACTTCCGCTTCCCATTTCTGGATTTCACGCTCAACTGGCCGGTGGTGGCCGCCGGCGCGGGCGTGAGCCTGTCGGCTGCGTTGGCAGGCACCGGTTATGCGGTCTATGCCGCCGCCGATGAGCCGGTCGCGCAGGCCATGCGGCCGCCCACGCCGGAGCGCTTCCGCCGCACGCTCATCGAACGCCTGCCTGGCGCGCAGCGCCTGTCGCAACCGTCGCGCATCATCTGGCGGCAGATTGAGCGTCGTCCGGTCAAGGCGTTGTTTACCGTCATCGGTCTGGCCTTTGCCGGCGGCATCATGCTGATGGCGAATTTCCAGGGAAGTTCGATCAACCACATGATCGAAGTTGAATACCGGCTGGTGCAACAGCACGATATTTCTGCCGGGTTCATCGAGCCTGGCGGGCGCGGTGCTCTGGGCGAATTGCGTGCGTTGCCGGGGGTGCGGCAGGTGGAGGGCGTGCGCACGGTGCCGGTGCGGATACGCAATGAAAACCACCAGTTGCTCACCAGCATACAGGGCCTGCCCGCGGCAGGCACGCTGCACCGACCGGTTGATACACGCTTGCAACCCGTCAGTCTGCCGTCTGGCGGTCTGGTGCTTGATGACTATCTTGCCCGGCGCCTGGGTGTGAATGTGGGTGATTCCGTGTGGGTCGATGTTTTGGAGGGCCGCCAGGCGCGCCTTCAACTGCCCGTGGTGCAACTGGTGCAGCAATACGCGGGACTTTCTGCCTACATGGAGCTGGATGCCCTCAACCGTGCACTGGGTGATGGCGACGTGATCAGCAGTGTGCTCATGACCGTGGATGCTGATGCACAGCCGCGCGTACTACGCGAACTCGACCGGCGTCCGCGCGTGGCGGGAGCCGATACACGTCTGGCTGCGGTGCGGGCGTTCTACCGGACGTTTGCCGAACTCACTGGCGTATTCACCTGGATGGCCGTTCTCATGGGCGCCCTGGTCAATTTCGGCGTGGTGTACAACTCGGCACGCATTGCGCTGGCCGAGCGCGGGCGCGAACTGGCAAGTCTGCGCGTGCTCGGTTTTACACAGGGTGAAGTCAGCTATATTCTGCTGGGCGAACTGGCGCTGCTGGTGCTCGCATCGATCCCGGCCGGGTTTGCCGTTGGCTACGGTCTGTGCTGGTTTCTGGCGTACAGCCTGGCGTCTGACCTGTTCCGTGTGCCGGTGGTGTTGCACCTTTCCGACTATGCCTTCTCGGCGCTGGTCACCGTGGCCAGTGCGGTGTTGTCGGCCGTGGGGGTGTGGTGGCGCATCCGCCAGCTCGACCTGATCGGTGTACTCAAAACCCGCGAGTGACGCATGCAAATAATCAAACCCGACCGCAAAACCCTGTTTGTGCTGATGGCTATGGGAATCCTGCTTCTCGTGGGATGGCTGGCCATGCGCAGCCCTGCACAACTGGCCAGCACCGCTACCGTTGCGCGTGGCCCGCTGGAAGTTGTTTTCCAGGAAGAAGGCAAGACGCGGATCAAGGAACGTTATGTGGTGGCAGCGCCTGTAGCTGGTACGGTCAGGCGCATCATGCTCCAGCCGGGTGACGCCGTACAGGCGGGCCAGACGCTGGCGGAAGTGGACGCCGGGGCGAGTTCCCTGCTGGATCCGCGGGCGCGCAGCCAGGCCCACGCCGATATCCGTGCGGCAGAGGCGCAGCTGGCTGCAGCGCGTCAGCGTATCGTTGCGGCGCAGGCGGCGGAACGGCTGGCGCAAGCCGATGTGCGCCGTGCACGGGTTTTGCAGCCCGTGGGCGCCATTGCGCAGCAGGAGTTGGATCAGGCA
>JAGPIR010000059.1 GCA_018054915.1 Allobrachymonas sp. | reverse complement strand
GCATGATCTGGGCCGCAGCAGCTTCGGCCGACATGATTTTTTCTCGAAACAACGGGTGCATGACGCGGGAAATCTGTTCCATGGTATCTGGATCCTTGTGTGAAATGCGGAAAAGCAGCAACAGAATTGCCTGACACGGGGCATACCCCCAGAGCGCACTCTGCTGAATACATAAATTCTAATGGTTATCCCCTAAAAAATCAGCCCGTGAGAGGCTATCCAGGGGCTGATCACTGCGACAAGAGCATGCAATCCACCAAAAGGTTGCTTTTCATCTGTCGGCAGACAAGCAAATTCTTAGCCGCTTGTTCTGCATTCCCAAAAGTACTGAAGTGCATGGAAAGACGCCCTGATAGCTGATCAGGAGACAAGCATGCCGCCCATGCTCGTGAACACGCTTTCCCGCACAGAAAGCAGCTCTTTCAGGTCCCCTTGCCTTTGCGCCTGTCACCCCATTGCTTGGACTCTCTCTTTTCCTGAGGGCTACCGCAGGGTGGCAATCCGGTATGCCGGGTAAGCAATCCCCCCTTGAGGGGAGCCGAGGTTGAATGGGTGCGGCGGGGGCTGCTGTAACTGCCGTCGGTTCGTGGCTGGAATGCCGGGATCAGATGGTGTTTTCCATTGCCGATGAGATCGGCACGACCCATGCGTTTGAGAGTTTCGCGCAGCAAGGGCCAGTTGTTGGGATCGTGATAGCGCAGGAACGCCTTGTGCAAACGGCGCCGCCGCTCACCTTTGGCAGTATCCACCTTTTCGCCACGCTGATCGCGGTGGATACCCTTGAGCGGATTCAGCCCGGTGTGATACATCGCCGTGGCGGTGGCCATCGGGCTGGGATAGAAAGCCTGCACCTGATCAGCCCGAAAACCGCTTTTCTTCAGCCACAAAGCCAAATTGAGCATATCCTCGTCAGTGGTGCCAGGATGTGCGGCAATGAAATACGGAATAAGGAACTGCTCCTTACCAGCCTCCCTGCTGAACTGTTCAAACATCTGTCTGAATCGGTCATATGTCCCGATGCCCGGCTTCATCATCTTGGACAGCGGCCCCTGCTCGGTATGCTCCGGCGCAATCTTGAGGTAGCCGCCCACATGGTGGAGCACCAGCTCCCGGATATAGTCTGGCGATTTAACGGCCAGGTCATACCGCAGGCCGGAGCTGATCAGCACTTTCTTGATACCGGGCAACTGGCGCAGTTTGCGGTAGAGCTGGATCAACGCACTGTGGTCGGTGCGCAGGTTCTGGCACACATCAGGATAGACGCAACTGGGCTTGCGGCAGACAGATTCAATGTCCTTGCTCTTGCAGCCAAGGCGGTACATATTGGCCGTGGGGCCACCCAAGTCAGAGATGACGCCGGTAAACCCCCTGACCTTATCCCGGACATCTTGCGCCTCCCGCAGGATGCTGGCCTCGCTGCGGCTCTGGATGATGCGTCCTTCGTGCTCGGTGATCGAGCAAAACGTGCATCCGCCAAAACAGCCGCGCATGATGTTGATACTGAAACGGATCATTTCCCAAGCCGGGATTTTGGTTTCCCGGTCGTGGCGTCCATCGGCATCGGCATACGCCGGGTGCGGGCTGCGCGCATAGTGCAGATCGAACACCCAGTCCATTTCGGCGGTGTTCAATGGCAGGGGTGGCGGGTTGATCCAGACGTCACGCGCCGTGTTCCCCTCCCCATGCGCCTGCACCAGTGCGCGCGCATTGCCGGGATTAGTTTCAAGGTGCAGCACACGGCTTGCATGCGCGTATAGCACCGGATCACTTCTGACCTGCTCATAACTGGGCAGACGGATGACGGACTTGCTGCGATCAATCACCGGACGTTCGGAATGGGCCTGTTGAGGCCCTGTCTGCACATCTTGCCGTCCTTTGACAGACCCATCGATGGTCTTGCCCAGTGGCTCCGGGGAAATCGATTCCGATGCCGTGGCGTTTCTGACAAACGTGACCGGTTGCGGCTGTGCCTGCGGTTTGCCGCAAGAAGCTCCCTGCCCTTGCGCACGCTCGGCCGTGGTTTGATAGGGACTGGTGTAATCGTCCACACGGCCGGGACGGTCAACCTCGGTGGAGTCGATCTCGAACCAGCCTTCGACTGAATGCCGGCGAACGAACGCGGTGCCACGCACGTCGGTGATATTTTCCACCGGCTCACGCCGCGCCAGCCGATGCGCGATCTCGACCAGCGCGCGTTCGGCGTTGCCGTAGAGCAGCAGGTCACACTTGGCATCGACCACGATGGAGCGGCGCACCTTGTCGCTCCAGTAATCGTAATGCGCAATGCGTCGCAGGCTGCCTTCGATACCACCCAAAATGACGGGCACGTCCTTGTATGCTTCACGGCAGCGCTGGCTGTAAACGACAGCGGCACGGTCAGGGCGGCTGCCAGCCATTCCACCGGGTGTGTAGGCATCATCACTGCGGATCTTGCGGTCAGCCGTGTAACGGTTGATCATCGAATCCATGTTGCCCGCAGTCACGCCCCAGAACAGATTGGGCCGTCCCAGCGCCTTGAACGGCTCGGCGCTGTGCCAGTCCGGCTGGGCGATGATGCCCACGCGAAAGCCCTGCGCCTCCAGCACGCGACCAATCACCGCCATGCCAAAACTCGGATGGTCAACATAGGCATCACCCGTGACCAGAATCACATCACAACTGTCCCAGCCGAGCTGCTCCATCTCCGAACGGCTCATGGGCAAAAACGGCGCGGTACCGAAGCGCTTGGCCCAGAAAGGCTTGTAGCTGGTCAACAGTTTGGGTGTACCAGATGCGGCTGCAAGTGTGGCGTGCACGCGAGGGGGAGTCATGGAACAAACGCAGTTACGGTTGGAATTTCACGCCAGGGCAAAACGCTGGCGTACGCTGGCGAGTATGCCGTTTGCATCAAGTCCCTGGAGTTGGTACAGCTTTGCCTGTTCGCCCTGTTCGATGAACCCATCCGGCAGGCCCAGTTGCAGCACCGGCAAGGTGATGCCATGGGCCTGCAGACACTCCAGCACGGCGCTGCCCGCCCCGCCCATGATGCAGCCATCTTCCAGCGTGACCAGTGCATCGTGACCCTGTGCAATTTCAAGCAACAGCGCTTCATCCAGCGGTTTGGCCCAGCGCATATTCATCACCGTGGCGTCCAGTGTTTCTGCCGCCTCCAGTGCCGGATAGAGCAGGCAGCCAAAAGCCAGCAACGCCAGCTTCGGACGGAAATCTTCACTACTTCTGCCCTGCCCGCTGCGGCGACGGATTTCTCCCTTGCCAAAAGGCAATGTCTCCAGTCCGGTGCCAGGCTGGATTCCCACGCCCGCGCCACGGGGATAACGCACAGTCACTGGCCCGTTTTGCGCAAACGCCGTACTCAGCAACAGCCTGCATTCCGCCTCATCGGCCGGGCAGGCCACGGCCATGTTGGGAATGCAGCGCGTAAACGCAATGTCGTAATTGCCCGCATGCGTGGCCCCGTCTGCGCCCACCAGCCCGGCGCGATCAAGCGCAAACACCACCGGCAGATTCTGCAGGGCCACGTCGTGGATTTGCTGGTCGTAGGCACGCTGCAGGAAGGTGGAATAGATCGCCACCACCGGCTTGAGGCCTTCGCAGGCCAAGCCCGCAGCAAAGGTCACCGCATGCTGTTCGGCAATGCCGACATCGAAATACCGCCCGGGAAAGCGTTGATGGAATTCCACCATGCCCGATCCTTCGCGCATGGCCGGCGTGATACCCACCAGCCGGATGTCGCGTTCGGCCATGTCGCACAGCCATTGGCCAAAAATCTGGGTAAAAGCGGGCCTGGGCGGTGTCACCGATGGCAGTAAACCAACGGCCGGATCAAACCTGCCGGGGCCGTGGTAGGCAACAGGGTCGGCCTCGGCGGGCTTGTAGCCCTTGCCCTTGCGGGTCACAATATGCAGGAACTGGGGGCCCTTGAGATTACGCAGATTCTCGAGGGTGGGAATCAATGCATGGAGGTCATGGCCGTCGATCGGTCCGATGTAGTTGAACCCGAATTTCTCGAACAGGGTGGCCGGCAACACCATGCCCTTGGCCTGCTCTTCCAGCCGGCGGGCAAATTCCAGCAACGGGGGAACCCCGCGCAAGACGCTCTTGCCCATGTCCCGCGCCTTGGCATAGAACTGCCCGCTCATGAGATGGGCCAGGTAGCGATTGAGCGCACCTACCGGCGGGCTGATGCTCATGTCGTTGTCGTTGAGGATGACCAGCAGGCGCAAGTCTTGTTCCATTCCGGCGTTGTTGAGCGCTTCGAACGCCATGCCCGCAGTCATGGCTCCATCGCCAATCACCGCAATGCAATGACGATCCTTCCCTTGCTGGCGGGCGGCCACGGCCATGCCCAGCGCCGCCGAAATGCTGGTGGACGAATGCCCCACGCCGAAAGCGTCGTATTCACTTTCTTCGCGGCGCGGAAAACCACTCAATCCATTGAGCTGCCGCAGGGTTGCCATGCGCTCGCGGCGGCCGGTGAGGATTTTGTGGGCGTACGTCTGATGCCCAACGTCCCAGACAATGCGGTCCTGCGGCGTATTGAACACGTAATGCAAAGCCACCGTCAGTTCCACCGTTCCCAGGTTGGAGCTCAAATGGCCGCCGGTTGCGGCAACGCTCTCTAGCAGGAACGTGCGCAGCTCATCAGCCAGCGGCTGCAACTGGGCGCGGGACAGTTGGCGCAAATCGCCGGGATGATGAATGGTGTCAAGAAGAACGGTCATGCGCAAACAACCCTCGATCCCGGCGTCATGACAGAAGCTGCAGCAACCCCGGCTAAGCGCAGATTGTAGCGAGAGCCTTGTCCAGGCTGCTGGACATCACGCCTGATAAGCATGCAAAGTATTGCTGATGGGCCAATCAACTTGAGTCAGTTGCTGCGCTGGACCACCATATCGGCCAGTGCACGCAACCGGGCCGTTTGCACCTCGCCCAGTCCGCTGGCATGCAACGCCTGCAAGGCTTCCTGGTGCAGTTGCTGGGCATAATCCTTCGCCGCCTGCAACCCCAGCAGAGAAACATAGGTCGGCTTGTCGTGCACAGCATCTTTCCCGGCAGTTTTCCCCAACGTGGCCGAATCCGCCACCACGTCAAGAATGTCATCAACAACCTGAAAGGCCAATCCGACGGCTGCACCAAAATAATCCAGCGCCAGACGAACAGCGCTGGCGGCGGCGCCACAGGCAACACCCATGCAGACACTCGCCTGCAGCAATGCACCTGTTTTGAGCCGGTGCATGTGTTGCAGCTGTTCGCGATTCAGCTGCTTGCCCACGCTCGCCAGGTCAATCGCCTGCCCGCCCGCCATGCCTTCGCTTCCGGCTGCTCGCGCCAGCAACCGGCACAACTCGGCCTGCATCGTGACCGGAATCTGGCCGGCATCTTCTGGCACGAGCAATTCGAAGGCCAGGGCCTGCAAGGCATCGCCTGCCAGCAAGGCATCGGCCTCGCCAAATTTAACGTGTACGGTTGGCTTGCCACGCCGCAGCACGTCGTTGTCCATGCAGGGCATGTCATCATGAACCAGGGAATAGGCGTGGATGAGCTCGACCGAACAGGCTGCACGCAACGCCGCCGAAGCATGTCCGCCAACCGCCTCGCTGGCGGCCAGCACCAGCAGCGGGCGCAGCCGCTTTCCCCCGTCCAGAACGGCATAACGCATGGCCCGCGCAAGGGTTTCTGGTGCCTGCGCACCCACCCAGCCGGTTAATGCCTGCTCAACCACGCCAAGCTGTTGCGCACACCACGCCGGAAAATCGTCGCACGCCGGCTCCCTTGTGGCGCCGGACGCGAATGGCTGCATGCCGGGCATGCTGGCTGTCGTGTTCACGCTGCGCCCTCGTCCAGGGGTCTGGTGATCAACGCGCCTTGGGGGCTGGTTTCCAGCAGCTTGATCTGGTCTTCGACTGCCGACAATTTTTCCTTGCAAAACGCCAACAGGGCCGCGCCGCGCTGGTAGCCGGCCAGCAATTCATCCAGCGGCACCTGGCCGGACTCCAGATTTTGCACCAGGCTTTCAAGTTCCGACAGGGCCGCCTCATATGTTGGCGGCATCTTGCCACCCGCAACGGATTTGTTGGTTTTGCTTGTCGTCATTCAGGTATTCCGGCGATGCACACGATGAATGGATTGTACGGGTGCAGCCCCTTCATTCGTCCGCATGCAGCCAGACCGTGGCCGCCATGCGGCCGGTACGCCCGTCGCGCCGATAGGAAAAAAACCGCTCCGGTCTGCTGAAGGTACACCAGTCGTCAGACCCGTTATTGCCAAATACGGCCTGCACATTCAGCGCAGCCAAGTGTTGCCGGGCCAATCCGGGAAGGTCCGCCAGCCATTTTCCGGGCGCATGCGATGGCAAGAAATGCCGCTTCGCCTGCGTGTCTGCAAGGAGAAAGGCGTTCCGAACTTCATTGCCCACTTCAAACACCTTTGGACCAATGCACGGCCCCAGCCATGCCATCCAGCCCGACGCATCGGCATGCGGGCACTGCATCCGCATGTGCCTCAGAAGCTGCTCCAGCGCACTTTTACCCTGCTGCCCCGCCAGGCCGCGCCAACCGGCATGCGCCGCCCCAACAATGCGGTGGTGGGCATGGCAAATGAGGACCGGCAGACAATCAGCCACCTGGATGGTGCATGCCACACCGTCGGCCTGCGTGTAGCACGCATCGGCCTGCAAGGAACGATCCGTTTCGGGCGAATGCTCGTCCAGCGCGATAGCATCGACACCGTGCACCTGTTGCAAAAAAACGGAGCGTACGCCCGTGGCCTCTTGCAAAATCTGACGATTGTGTGCAACAGCAACCGAATCATCCTGAACATGGTCGCCCAGATTCATGTGATCGTATGGCGCGCTCGACACACCGCCCGAACGGCTGCTCATCATGGCGCCCACCCACGCTGGCGCCGGCCACATAGGTACCAGCCAATCATGTGGCGCGGCCGCTTGAGAACGTGATTGCAGGGTCGAACTGGCTACCATGTGCATACTCTACCCGCTGCAAGGCATGAACGTGTGCGACCGCGCGAAAATGTCCACTGTGCAAAATCCCGCAAAGACACTTGGCGACCCGCCCGGCTTGCATCCAATGTCCACTACCATGCCGACCTCCAACCCCGATACCGTTTATCTGCAACTGGCCCTGCAGCAGGCACGGGCAGCCGCCAGCCTGGGCGAGGTGCCGGTGGGCGCCGTTATCGTCTCCCCTTCAGGAAAGGTGTTGGGCCAAGGCTGCAACCGCACCGTCAGCGCCCAGGACCCTTGCGCCCATGCAGAAATCCTGGCATTGCGGGCCGCCGCCCGCACCATCGGCAACCATCGGCTGGAAGGCTGTACGCTTTACGTCACGCTGGAACCCTGCGCCATGTGCAGCGGTGCA
>JAGPIR010000058.1 GCA_018054915.1 Allobrachymonas sp. | reverse complement strand
GCCTGATCCAGACTGCAACGAAAGGAGTTTTTATGGCCAAGGAAGAACTGATCGAAATGCAAGGCAAGGTGGACGAAGTGTTGCCGGACATGCGCTTTCGCGTCACCCTCGAAAACGGTCATCAGGTGGTGGCTTACACCGCCGGCAAAATGCGCAAGCACAGCATCCGGGTTCTGGCTGGCGACCGGGTTACCCTGGAATTGTCACCGTATGACCTGACAAAGGCACGCGTCACATTCCGGCACATCGAGAACAGGCAACCACGAGCAGGCGCTCCAGCCAGACGGACAAATCGCTGAAGCCTAAATCCATTTTATTGATTTCCCAACCAGCGAAAACCCGTTACGGGTTATTCGCCCAACATGAAAGGCTCAAACCATGAGCAGCAAACTATACGTCGGAAACCTGTCGTACTCTATGCGCGACAACGACCTTGAATTGGAATTCTCTCCTTATGGCAGCGTTCAATCCGCCAAAGTGATGATGGACCGTGACACGAACCGCTCCAAAGGTTTTGGATTCGTGGAAATGTCCTCTGCCGCCGAAGCCGAGGCCGCCATCGCAGCCCTCAATGGCAAGAACGTTGGCGGACGCGACATGACCGTCAACATTGCCCGCCCGATGGAACCCCGTTCCTCAAACGGAGGCGGTGGATTTCGCGACAGCTACGGTTCTGGTCGCAGAAGTTATTGATCGGCAAGGCCATCTACACCCCATGCGGTGCAGCGGCCCATACGCTGTGCCTGCATTTTCCGTAACGGGACACGCATCAGATGTGTGAAGGATCTTGAGCGAAACTGTCGATGCAGAAGCTCATGAAAATGCGCTGACTAAAAGGCAAAAAGCGGGGGTGCTCGGCTGGCTCGCCAGCGTGCATCACTCTGCTTCCATAGGTTCGCGGCCATTTCATCCGCTGCGGCAAAATGATCCAAACTCGCTGACTCGCGCCTGAACTTCGCCGTGTCACGCGCAAACATGCGGCCCTCTATTCAAATTGCGCCAACCCACATGCAGCGCTATCAACTTGGATTGGTATGGTTGCGCCGGGATTTGCGCCTGTACGATCACGCGGCACTGGCTCAAGCCCTGGAGCACTGCCAAGCGGTAGTTTTGGCGTTCGTTTTCGACCGGTCCATTCTCGATTCCCTGCCCCAGCAAGACCGGCGGGTGGAATTCATCTGCACCAGCCTGCAAACACTCTCTGACGAATTGCGGCAGATTGCATCAAGCGGGTTACCGAGCGCACACAAAAAAGAATTTCTACTGTGGCACCACGGCGTGCCAGAGGATGCTTTTGCAGCCTGGTTGAAGCATCTGCCAGTCCAGGCAGTATTTGCCGCGTGGGACGATGAGGCATCTGCCCTGCAACGCGATCAATCTATCGGTCAGTGGTTGCAACACCGTGGCATATCGCTGCATCTTTGCAAAGACCACATGGTATTTGCACGCCAAGAGATCTTGACCGGCAGTGGCAAACCCTATTCCGTTTTTACTCCCTACAAACGGGCCTGGCTGAAACGAATGCACACAATGCCGCAGGCTCTGCTCCGCCACGATACGACCAGCCTAGGGCGCAAACTTCACGCCTTGCCGCCCCCGGTTGCCCGCCCCATTCCAGCCCTGGAAACAATAGGCTTCGCGCACACCCATTTTCTGGAAACAGGCGGGCGCGCTGGCAGTGGCGGTGGGCATGCCATGTTGAAATCATTTCTTGAACGCCTTTCGCATTACCATGCGCTGCGCGACTTTCCCGCAGAAAATGGTACGAGTTGCCTGGGAATGCATTTGCGCTTTGGCACGTTGTCGATCCGTGAGCTCTGCCGCGCGGTTTGGCCACTGGCAAATGATGGTCAGCCAGGCGCGCAAACATGGCTCAGTGAATTGATCTGGCGTGATTTTTATCTGCAGGTTCTGGCCAATTACCCTCATGTTGCGGCCGGTTTGAGCTTCAAGCGCACATACGACACGATCGCATGGGAACAAGGCCCGGTTGCCGACACCTATTTCGAAGCCTGGCGTACCGCGCGCACCGGCTACCCATTGGTGGATGCAGCCATGCAGCAATTGTTGCAGACCGGATATATGCACAACCGTTTGCGCATGGTCAGTGCAAGCTTTCTGTGCAAACACTTGGGCATAAACTGGCGCCGGGGAGAGGCTTGGTTTGCCAGACATTTGAATGACTTTGAGTGGGCATCCAACAACGGCGGCTGGCAATGGGCCTCATCCAGCGGCTGCGACGCCCAGCCCTACTTTCGCATATTTAACCCAGTCACCCAAAGTCAGAAATTCGACCCGAAAGGCCAGTTCATTCGCCAGTATCTGCCGCAACTGGCCCATTTGCCAGCTCCCCACATCCATGCGCCATGGCAGGCGCCGCCTGCAGTGTTGCAGGCTGCCGGGCTGAATTGGGGACACGATTACCCGCTTCCAATCGTAGAACACCATCAGGCCCGCGCGAAAACACTGGAACGCTATGCTGCAGTCAGGAAATCAGGCCAGGGTTTCAGGGATTGATTCTGGATCGGTCTGCGCCAGTTCACTGGCAAGAAACTCGATCAGCACCCGCACCCGCTGCGGCAGATAGCGATTGCTGGGCAAGATGGCATAAATACCCAAAGGGGGCGGCTCGAAACTTCCAAGAATGGTTTCGAGTGTTCCTTCCTTCACGTATTGCTCAACAATGAAATCCGGCTGAACAGTGATGCCAACCCCCTGTGCTGCGGCTTGTACCAAGGCTTCACCATTGTTGGCCTGCAAGCGGTAGGGCACATAAATATTCTCTTGCACGCCATTGATCGAGAACACCAGCGGCCGGTTGTTGGCCTTGGCGGAGTATCCCAGGCAACAGTGCCCGGATAGATCGTGTGGATGGGCCGGGCGGCCATACTGCTTCAGATAATCCGGAGAGGCCACGGCCAACAGGCGGATCGTTCCCAATTTGCGCGCCACATTACCCGGGTCGAGCCGCGCAGTGATGCGGATCGACAGGTCGACGCCTTCTTCGATCAGATCGATGAAGCGATCGGTAAAGTCCAGCGCCAGGTTGATCTCGGAATAAGCCTTCTGGAATGCAGGCAACAACGGGGCTATCCGTTTGAGCCCGAAACTCAGCGGCAGGTTCAGGCGCAGGTTGCCGCGTGGCGTCAGGCGCGCTTCCATCGCATCGGTTTCGGCACTTTCTACCAAATCGATGATGACTCGGCATTTTTCCAGATATGCCGCGCCGGCGCTGGTCAAGGTCAGCTTGCGCGTGGTGCGCACCATCAGCTTCACGCACAGGTGCTCTTCCAGTGCAGCAATCTGGCGCGTAACCACCGAACGTGCCACTCCAAGCTGATTGGCTACGGCGGCAAAACTGCCGAGATCCGCTACCCGCACAAACAGGTTCATTGCATCAAGACGATTCATTGTTGCAAATATGGCAATGATGATTTGCTGATTGTCATCTATTTTGGAACCGATGATGCGTCTAAAGTTCAGTCATGGCCAACGTGCGGACTCAAGCCGGGCAACTTTCCTCCGGCGCTAACCAAGCCACACGGCCGATAACTCTCTCCCGTTCTGCCACCCCGCAGTGAAAGGATATGGACATGATGGAACGCCGGCCTGCCGCTGAGCGCGGCCTCGCCAATCTGGGTTGGCTGCGCTCGCAGCACAGCTTTTCCTTCGGCAGTTACTATGACCCGCAACACATGGGGTTCTCGGACCTGCTGGTGATCAACGAAGACCGCGTACAGCCGGGAAGGGGGTTTGACCCCCATGGGCATCGTGACATGGAGATTTTTTCCTATGTCCTCGAAGGCACACTCGAACACAAGGATTCGATGGGCACTGGTTCGGTAATCCACCCTGGCGATGTGCAGATGATGAGCGCGGGCACCGGGGTGCGCCACAGCGAATACAACGCCTCGCGCGAAGAGATGGTGCACTTCTTGCAAATCTGGATCGTCCCTGACCGCAAGGACGTGACTCCGCGCTACCAGCAGCAGCACTTCACCACCGAAGAGAAGCAGGGTCGCCTGCGTCTGATCATCTCGCCCGACGGCTCCAACGGCTCGCTGGCGGTATACCAGGACACCCGTGTCTACGCGGGTCTGTTCGATGGAGACGCTGTGCAGCACTTCGAACTGCCAGCAAATCGTTTTGCTTATGTGCATGTCGCACGCGGCACAATTGACATCAATAACCAGCGCCTGTCGGCCGGTGATGCCGTCAAGCTGCGCAACGTGCGCGATATGGTTCTATCCAACGGCGAGCAGGCCGAGGTTTTGCTCTTTGACTTGCACCCTATCGAAACACCGCATTACTGAACAGAAAAACAACCGTTTTTGCTGCCTTCACCCCCTTTCATTCTTTCAAAGGAAATAGCCATGAAAATTCTTCAAATCAACGCCAGCGCCCGCTCCCATGGCGCCAACTCCACACGTCTGGCAGACACCATCACTACCCGTCTCATTGCAAGAAACCCCGACGCGATTGTTGAGCGACGCGACCTGGCCGCACAGCCCCATCCGGTGCTCGACGAAGCGGCTCTGGGCGCCCTGTTCACTCCGGCCGAACAACGCACCCCAGAGCAATCCGCGCGTGTTGCGCTGGATGATGCCCTGATTGCGCAAGTCCAGTCAGCCGACATCCTTGTTCTTGGCGTACCGATGTACAACTTCGGCATCCCCGTGCAACTCAAATCCTGGATCGACGCAATTGCCCGCGCTGGCGTAACGTTCCGCTATACAGAAAACGGCCCGCAAGGCCTGATCAACGGCAAGAAGGTTTACGTGGGATTTGCGCGCGGCGGCATCTATCGTGATACGGCGTCGGACACGCAAGCACCTTATCTGAAAAGCGTTTTGGGTTTTTTGGGCATGACGGACATTGAATTTGTTTTTGCCGAAGGCCTGGCCCTTGGCCCCGAATCGTCAAACAAGGCATTTGCCGAAGCCGATGCACAAATTGTGCAGATGATTGGCTGATCGCACATGGCTGCTATCGGCTTGAGAATGTTGCGGGTTTGCTGCGTCACTCGCTCAGCCCCGCACACTCTGATCCCGCCGATCATCGCGGTGACTATGAGACATGGTTATGCCAGCCGTTTTCGTTCACCAAGCGCAGGAGTTGCGATTGGTTCAGAATACGCCTAGCGCATCGGAAATGTTGTACGGAAAGGCCTTGGACTGTGCCAAAAAGCACCCGATGCAGAAGCTAGCGAGTAGACGTAAGTGCTTGTCGTTAAAGGGTGGGGGAAGTTTCTATTGTCGGCATGGGCACAATTATGGGCACAATTTTGAGATTGCATGCCTATTTCGCAAACGCACGCTCAACTGCTAGCAAACGACGCGCCCTGAGAATTCCAAAAGAGTGTCGCTTTCCATCTAATCTAGTCAGTATTTCCCAGGCACTACAGCCCTGCTTTCTGAAAAATCTCGCTCGGCTTGACCTGAAGCTGATCTGCGATTTTTACGAGACTCATCACTGTCAAATTGTGCTCACCGCGCTCAATACCGACCTTAAACAGCACTTGACGATCATATTCGTCGCGATACCAGAACTTGCCTTTGGTTCCCAACTGTTCAAGCTGGGTGGAGGCATCAAGCGGCACTTCAATTACAGGGTAAGCCATGGCAGTTATCCAGCTTACATGCTCTGCGGTGGCAGACCGCAGAAAATCTTCATTGTTTCCATGATCATCGCCAACACTCTTTGAAGCTGCCCCATGAATTGACTCTCTATCTTGTCTTGTTGTGTAGCGTCTTGAAGACATTTGTCACTACGCCGCCGATTGGTAAGCTTTCCCGAAAGGCCCAATGATGACCTTGCCTCGCCCATCTTGAATCTGGCTATCAACGAAGTCAGCCCACCATTGCAGCATTTCACGCCGTTGGTCAGCATACTGTGCCCGGTTATAGACGCCTCGGATACCCTTGGTTTCATGAGCCAAGCTTTTCTCGATCCAGTCTGAGTTGAAGCCCGCTTCATGCAAATGCGTCGATGCTGTACGCCGGAAATCATGAATCACAAAGTCTCTGACATCAATTTCCAGCGCGCGAATCGCAACATTCAGCGTACTCTTTGCAATGGGACTCTGCAGGTCACCACGGCTCGGAAATACCCATTCGGAGCCACTGGCGAGTGATTTCAACTCTTCGAACATGGCCAAGGCCTGTCGGGACAAAGTCACAAGGTGTGGCTTGTCTTTCTTCATCCGTTCGCCGGGAATGACCCATTCGCCTTTTTCTAGATCAAGTTCTTCCCACTTGGCTTCGATAAGCTCCGACTTGCGCACCATACAAATAATCAATAGGTGCAGCGCTAACTTGTGGGCCCGCTTCATGCTCGATTGGTAGATGGCTCTCAGCAGCTTGCCGACCTCCTCTGGGTTCAGCGCCACATCACGGCTCTTGGCTTGGGCAATGAATCTCGCTTCTATGGCTGCAGCCGGATTAAAGGTGATTTTTTCCCTCGCAATGGCATAGGCGAATAATCGCTTCAGCACGTTGCGGGTCTGCAGTGCCATTTGATCTGCCCCACGATTCTTGATCTTGTCCGTAATCGCCAGAATGTCGGTCACGGACACCTCGGCTACTTGCTTGTGGCCAATCGCTGGAATCACATCTTTTTTCAAAATGCGCTCAACGTTGCGAGGGTTGCTGTTGGCCGGCTCTACGATCTCGGCATACCAGTGATGGGCAAAAGCTTCCACTGTGTTACCCGCCATGACTTCGGCCTCTTTCGCTCTTACCCGCTCAACAGTCTTTATGCACCAGTTGCTCACGAAGACATGTGCCATTTCCTTGACAGCCGGGGCCGCATCAGTCGGGACAGAATCACCACGCTTCAAGGCCATCGGGGATACGCCACGCTTAGCCAGCGCCTTGCAACTGTCTCTCCAGGTGCGAGCTTCGCCCAGGGAATAAGTAGGGTAGTCGCCAAGCGTCACCTTTTCTTGCTTTCCAGCCAGCCGGTAACGCAATCGCCAGACCTTTGCTCCACCAGGCATCACCTCTACAAATAGCCCAGCCTCATCCGCTTCTTGATATGCCTTTTCGTCAGGCTTGAAATTTCTCAGCTTGGTATCCGTCAGCGTCATGTTTTCACTATTTTGCGATTGAGTGTGCCCATTGTTCACGACGTTATGCAGCGGCATTTGGGCACATATTTGTGCCCAAGGAACTTATGAAGTCACCATGAAGGGCACAATCTTGGGCACAAGTTTACGCGGATTCAACCGGAATTCGCAAGCTCAATACGGAACAAAAAAGATGATTTTCAGAGAGGAAAATGAACATCTTCCAGAAATGCACGGAACGCATCGGAACACTCGCTATTTTCCGATGCAAAAACGGCTGAAAATTTCACCCAATAAATCGTCTGGGGTGAATTCGCCCGTAATACTGTTGAGCCCGTTTTGCGCCAGCCGAAGTTCTTCCGCCAGCATATCCAGTAGCGGGA
>JAGPIR010000057.1 GCA_018054915.1 Allobrachymonas sp. | reverse complement strand
GGTTATTCAGGGGTACTGATTCTGATGGATGACGCGGGGCCGCGCAAGAAGTAGATGCGCGGCCCCCGGCCAATCCTATCGCTCGACCTGCGTCACATCGCGCACGGCGCCGGTGTCGGCGCTGGTGGTCATGGCGGCGTAGGCGCGCAAAGCGGCGGATGCCGTGCGTTCGCGGCTGGCTGGCTTCCATGCCGCCTTGCCCTTCGCCTGCATGAGTTGGCGCCGTTGTGCCAGCGTTTCGTCGCTGACGGCCAGATGGATGCGGCGGTTGGGAATGTCGATTTCGATGGTGTCGCCTTCCTCTACCAATGCAATGGCTCCACCTTCTGCCGCTTCGGGTGAGGCGTGGCCGATCGAGAGGCCCGAAGTGCCGCCCGAAAAGCGGCCATCGGTCAACAGGGCGCACTGCTTGCCTAGCCCCTTCGATTTCAGATAGCTCGTGGGGTAGAGCATTTCCTGCATGCCGGGTCCGCCTTTGGGGCCTTCGTAGCGGATCACGACCATGTCGCCCGCCACGATCTGGTCGCCCAGGATGCTTTCCACTGCAGCATCCTGGCTTTCAAAGACGCGCGCCCGGCCCTTGAATTGCCAGATGCTCTCATCCACACCGGCAGTCTTGACGACACAGCCGCGCTCGGCAATGTTTCCAAACAGTACCGCCAAGCCGCCGTCTTGCGAATAGGCATGTTCCTTGTTGCGGATGCAGCCTTCGGCACGATCCGAGTCCAGCGACTTGTAGCTGCGGTTCTGACTGAATGCCTGCGTGGTGCGCACACCGCCGGGTGCCGCCAGGTAGAGCTTGTGGGCAGCGCTGTCGGGGCCGTTGAGCATCACATCCCATTGCTCCAGCGCATGGCCCAGTGTCGTGCTGTGCACCGTTGGCACATGGGTGTGCAGCAGGCCGGCGCGTTGCAGTTCGGCCAGGATCGCCACAACCCCGCCTGCGCGGTGCACATCTTCCATATGGTATTTCTGCGTGGCGGGCGCCACCTTGCACAGGCAGGGCACTTTGCGGCTCAAGCGGTCAATGTCGGCCATCCTGAAATCCACCCCGGCCTCATTGGCGGCAGCCAGCAGATGCAGAATGGTATTGGTGCTGCCACCCATGGCTATGTCCAAGCTCATGGCGTTTTCGAAAGCCTCTTTGGTGGCAATCGAGCGCGGCAGCACACTGGCATCGTTGTGCTCGTAATAGCGCTTGGCCAGCGACACGATCAGATGGCCGGCCTGTACGAACAGATCCTTGCGCTGGGCATGTGTGGCCAGCAGCGAACCATTGCCCGGCAGAGAAAGCCCCAAGGCCTCGGTCAGGCAGTTCATCGAATTGGCCGTGAACATGCCGCTGCACGAACCGCAAGTGGGGCAGGCGCTGCGTTCCACCTGCGCGACCTGTTCGTCGGACACATGGCTGTCGCCGGCCTCGATCATGGCGTCGATCAGATCAAGCTTGCGCTCCGTCTGGTTGCCATTGGCAATCGTGATGACTTTGCCTGCCTCCATGGGGCCGCCGGAGACGAAAATAACCGGGATGTTCAGGCGCATTGCGGCCATCAGCATGCCGGGGGTGATCTTGTCGCAGTTGCTGATGCACACCAACGCATCGGCGCAGTGGGCATTGACCATGTATTCCACGCTGTCGGCAATCAGGTCGCGGCTGGGCAGGCTGTAGAGCATGCCGTTGTGGCCCATGGCGATGCCGTCGTCAATGGCGATGGTATTGAACTCCTTGGCAATGCCGCCAGCGGCCTCCACCTCGCGTGCCACCAGCTGGCCCATGTTGTGCAGGTGCACATGGCCGGGCACAAACTGGGTGAACGAATTGGCAATGGCAATGATCGGCTTGCCAAAATCGCTGTCGGTCACACCGGTGGCGCGCCACAGGGCTCGGGCGCCAGCCATGTTGCGGCCGTGGGTGGAGGTTTTGGAGCGGTAGTCGGGCATGGGGGGGGGTCCTTGGGGTTGACGCTGTCGCAAATATCAGATGACATGCCGTCCTGCAATGTGGGGCACGCAAACAAAATCCTGATTGAAGACCAGGTGAAATCGATTATGCCAAAACGGTCCGGTATCGGCCTGTCTGGATCAACCTTGGCCATCATTCGTGCGTGGCCATCAGGGCTGGCCGTGAACATTTGTGGCCAGGAATCCGGGGCATGCAAAGCTGCCCTGGGCGGCTGGTCGCGCATGGAGGACCGAACAATCAAAAAAAGATGGATTTTTGTGTTTCACAATGTCATAATGCAGAAATTATCCCGGCAAACGGGTCACTGTCCGGTACGGCTTGTATGCAGGCCGATTCACCCATGGCAGCGGCCTCAAGTCCCACGGTCGTCTCACAAGGGCGCTGCCAAGGGGCACCCGCGGTTTTTCTTGAGTGAAATTCGCAAAGGTTTATCATGGACATTCCTCAAAACGCTGCAGCCATTGCAGCCGCTTCTACCGAAGCTCCCCACACGACCATGCTGATGGGGGCTGAAATTCTGATCAAGTGTCTTGAAGCCGAAGGCGTCAATCAGGTCTGGGGCTATCCGGGCGGTGCCGTGCTCTACATCTACGATGCGTTGTACAAGCAGGAAAAAATCCGTCACGTACTGGTGCGACACGAGCAAGCGGCCGTGCATGCCGCTGATGGATTTGCACGGGCCACTGGCGAGGTGGGCGTGGCGATCGTCACCTCGGGGCCGGGTCTGACCAATGCCGTCACAGGTATTGCCACCGCCTACATGGATAGCATTCCGATGGTGGTTATTTCGGGCCAGGTGCCTTCCGGCCTGATCGGGCAGGATGCCTTCCAAGAATGCGATACGGTGGGTATCACGCGCCCCATCGTCAAACACAATTTCCTGGTCAATTCGCCGCAGGAAATTCCTTCTGTCATCAAGCGGGCCTTCCACATTGCGCGCAGCGGACGCCCCGGGCCGGTGGTGGTGGATATTCCCAAGGACATTTCCTTCCAGAAAGCCGCCTGGAGCGGCTATCCGCAGAAACTGGAAATGCGCAGCTACAACCCGACCAAGAAGGGGCACGCGGGCCAGATCAGGAAGGCGCTGCAATTGCTGCAGAATGCCAAGCGGCCTTACATTTATGCGGGTGGTGGCGTCATTTCTAGCAATGCCTGCGGGGAATTGCGCACCATCGTAGATATGCTGGGCGCGCCGTGCACGCTGACCCTCATGGGGCTGGGCGCCTATCCGGCGAGTGATCCGAAGTTCCTGGGCATGCTGGGCATGCACGGAACGGTGGAGGCCAACAATGCCATGCAGAACTGTGACGTGCTGCTGGCCGTGGGTGCGCGGTTTGACGATCGGGTGATTGGCAACATCAGGCACTTTGTCCAGAATGAACGCAAAATCATCCATATTGATGTCGATCCATCGGTCATTTCCAAACGCGTGAAAGTTGACGTTCCGATTGTGGGTGATGCGCGCGACGTTCTTACCGAACTCATTGCCGCCATTCGGGAAACAGGCGTGAAGCCTGAAGAACGGGCCATGCAGTCATGGTGGGAAACCATCAACAAGTGGCGCAGCGCCGATTGTCTGCGTTACGACCGCGACAACGGTGTAGTTATCAAGCCGCAAAAAGTGGTTGAAACGCTGTGGAATCTCACCAAGGACGATGACGTGTACATCACGTCGGACGTCGGACAGCACCAGATGTTTGCGGCGCAGTTCTACCGTTTCGACGAGCCGCGGCGCTGGATCAACTCTGGCGGTCTGGGGACCATGGGCGTCGGTCTTCCCTATGCCATGGGTATCAAGCTTGCCAAGCCCGGAAGCGATGTCTACTGCATCACCGGCGAAGGCTCCATCCAGATGAACATCCAGGAGCTTTCCAGCTGCCTGCAGCACAACACGCCGGTCAAGATTGTTGCGCTCAACAATCGTTATCTGGGCATGGTGCGGCAGTGGCAGGAGATCGAATACTCTGGCCGCTACAGCCACAGCTATATGGATGCCCTGCCCAATTTCGTGAAGCTGGCCGAGGCTTATGGCCATGTGGGCATGCTGATCGAAGATCCCAGGGACGTGGAGCCGGCGTTACGAGAGGCGCGCAAGCTCAAGGATCGCACTGTGTTCATGGATTTCCGGACCGATCCAATGGAAAATGTTTTTCCGATGGTCCAAGCGGGCAAGGGCATTACAGAAATGCTGCTTGGCCCCGAGGAGCTCTGAACCGCCTTTGCCTTTTCATCTGCTGAATCTATTGCCCGCCAGAGTGGCTGCTTACCGGCAGCCGGCGAGGGCGGCAGTTGCCGGACCCGTGCCGGGCTGCGTTGGCAAAAAGAGGAAACACCATGAAGCACATTATTGCCGTATTGATTGAAAACGAAGCGGGTGCCTTGTCCCGCGTAGTCGGCCTGTTCTCGGCCCGTGGCTACAACATCGAAAGCCTGACTGTTTCCGTGACGGAAAATCCAGAAATTTCACGGATGACCATCGAGACCACGGGCAATGAAGACGTCATCGAGCAGATCACCAAGCATCTGAATCGGCTGATCGAGGTCGTCAAGGTGGTTGACCTGACGGAAGGTTCTTACATCGAGCGTGAATTGATGATGGTCAAGGTGCGCGCGGTTGGCAAAGAGCGTGAAGAAATGAAGCGCATGGCGGATATCTTCCGCGGCCGCATCATCGACGTGACCGACAAGAGCTACACCATCGAAGTCACTGGCGACAAGAGCAAGAATGACGCATTCCTGCACGCCATTGAGGGCAGTGCGATTCTGGAAACAGTGCGCACAGGTTCCAGCGGCATTGGCCGAGGCGAGCGCATTTTGCGGATTTAAGTTTTTCGTGGGATGTTGCGCGACGGTAGGTAGGCTCGGCGCGGCATTCATATTGGCGAAAACGTGATCCGTTCGCCTTGAGCCTGTCGAAGGCCCACTTCGACACATCACCTGATTCATTACCGGAGATAAGCATGAAAGTTTTCTACGACAAAGACTGTGATCTGAGCCTGATCAAGGGCAAGACTGTGGCCATCATTGGTTATGGCTCGCAAGGCCATGCCCATGCCCAGAACCTCAATGACAGTGGCGTCCAGGTCATTGTCGGCCTGCGTAAAGGCGGATCTTCCTGGGGCAAGGTTGAGAAGGCCGGCCTGAAAGTCATGGAAGTCAACGAGGCCGTCAAGGCTGCCGACGTGGTCATGATCCTGCTTCCTGACGAGAATATCCCTGAGGTCTACAACAACAACGTGGCTCCCAACATGAAGCAGGGCGCCACCTTGGCCTTTGCCCACGGCTTCAACGTGCACTACAACCAGGTTATTCCGCGCGCTGATCTGGATGTGATCATGGTCGCCCCCAAGGGGCCAGGGCACACCGTGCGTTCCGAATATCTCAAGGGTGGCGGCGTCCCGTCCCTGATCGCCGTGTACCAGGACAAGTCTGGCAAAGCGCGCGACCTGGCGTTGAGCTATGCCATGGCCAACGGCGGCGGCAAGGGCGGCATCATCGAGACCAACTTCAAGGAAGAAACCGAAACAGACTTGTTCGGTGAGCAGGCCGTGCTGTGCGGCGGTGCCGTCGAATTGGTGAAGATGGGCTTCGAAACGCTGACAGAAGCGGGTTATGCGCCCGAAATGGCTTACTTCGAGTGCCTGCACGAACTCAAGCTGATCGTCGACCTGATGTATGAAGGCGGCATTGCCAATATGAACTACTCCATCTCCAACAATGCGGAGTATGGCGAGTATGTGACCGGCACTGAGGTGATCAACGAGCAATCGCGTGAAGCCATGCGCAATGCGCTCAAGCGTATCCAGACTGGCGAGTACGCCAAGATGTTCATTTTGGAAGGCCGCACAAACTATCCGAGCATGACAGCTCGCCGCCGTCTGAACGCTGATCATGCAATCGAGAAGGTTGGCGCCCAGTTGCGCGCCATGATGCCCTGGATCGCCAAGAACAAGCTGGTGGACCAGACCCGTAACTGATCGCTGGTATTGCGGTTGGCTGCAAACAGCCATTACAGGTACAGTTGCCACCATGAGTGATGACCTGTTCGGCCATTCCACGCCAGAAGGCTTGCCTTCTGGCGTTTCTGTTTCCGGCAGGCCTGGTAAGGCTGCTCCGGTTCCAGTGCCTTTGGCAGAGCTGCTGCGCCCCCAGAGCCTGGACCAGATCATCGGTCAGGCGCATTTGCTGGCACCGGGAAAGCCGTTACACACGGCTTTTGCTGCTGGCAAGCCGCATTCGATGATCCTCTGGGGACCGCCCGGTGTAGGCAAGACCACCTTGGCACGGCTCACTGCTACAGCCTTCAAGTGCGAGTTCATCGCCCTGTCTGCGGTGTTCTCTGGTGTCAAAGACATCAGGGCGGCGATGGAACAAGCAGAACAGAACCTTGCTCAAGGCAAGCACACCATTTTGTTCGTGGATGAAATTCACAGGTTCAATAAGTCCCAACAAGATGCTCTTTTGCCCTATGCAGAAAGTGGCCTAGTTACCTTCATCGGTGCCACGACTGAGAATCCTTCCTTTGAAGTGAACTCGGCTCTGCTATCAAGGGCTCAGGTGTATGTGCTGAAGTCACTGACCGAAGAGGAATTGAAGCTGCTCTTGAAACGAGTTCAAGATGAAGGCGCTCTTAGTGACTTGCAGTTTGAAGACCTTGCTGTAGAGACAATCATTGGCTATGCAGACGGTGATGCAAGAAGGTTCTTGAACCTGCTGGAACAGTGCAAAACGGCTGCTGGTGCTGCGGATGTTCAGCATGTTGATAGTGACTTCATCCAGAATGCTCTAACCCTCAATAGTCGGCGGTTTGATAAGGGTGGAGACAACTTCTATGACCAGATTTCAGCCCTTCATAAATCGGTCAGAGGATCGAACCCTGATGCTGCTTTGTATTGGCTGACAAGGATGTTGGATGGTGGGGCTGATCCTCGCTACCTGTCGCGGCGCATCGTTCGCATGGCGTGGGAAGACATCGGGCTTGCTGATCCAAGAGCCATGCAGATAGCCAACGATGCTGCAACAACCTTTGAACGGTTGGGAAGTCCAGAAGGTGAACTGGCACTTGGTCAGGCGGTGATTTATCTAGCGATTGCTGCCAAGAGCAATGCTGGGTACAACGCCTACAACCAGGCAAGAGCATTCGTGAAACAGGACAAGAGCAGAGAAGTTCCTGTTCATCTTCGCAATGCGCCAACCAAGCTCATGAAGGAGCTGGGCTATGGGCATGAATACAGATATGCTCATGATGAACCCAATGCCTATGCTGCTGGTGAAACGTATCTTCCTGATGGGATAGAAGAACCAGGGTGGTATCAACCAGTGCCAAGAGGGTTGGAAACCAAGATTGCTGAAAAGCTCGCTCTCCTGCGGAAGTGGGATGAAGAAGCGGGTAAGAAGTAAGGGCAGATTCAAGGACGAAGTGCAACAAAGATGAACCCGGTGACGGGTGGCTGAGGATGCCAAGGCATCATGGCCGCTTAAACCGCCAAGTCCAAGTTGCCCGATGTACAAGCACCTCAGCCGAGAA
>JAGPIR010000056.1 GCA_018054915.1 Allobrachymonas sp. | reverse complement strand
TAACAATTGGCACGCCTGCCTGTACACCGAGGAGCGCCATAGGTGAAGCAAACTTTGCACATGCCATCGCAGATGCTCCCAGCGCCTTTGACTGGCACGCTGCCCAGCATGAACCACTTGGACGGGCGCACGAACCAAATCGAGACCAACAAGGCGAAGACGCAAGCACAAATCCACGTCTTCACAATACATAAAGTATGCCTCGTCAAATCCACCCAGCGTCTGCCACACCGGCTGTGGCAGCACCAGGCAAGCTGCATTAACCCAATCCGCTTTAGTTTCGCGCCGCCCCGTAACATGGCGCCGCAACAGCACCCAGGGTGTGGGTAATTCACGCTCACTGTCTTGGAAGCGGCCCTGCGCATCTAGCTGCCCAGGGTAGGCGCACCCCGTACCGGGCATAGAAGCCGAACGCACGAGCGCAACAAAAGGATCGCCCCCGGCCAACTCCACGTCAGGGTTGAGCACACACACAAACGGCTCTTTCGCCCCCGCAAGCGCCCGGTTGTGATTCGTGCCAAAGCCCGCGGGCTGCGCATTGATGATGACTTGTAACGCAAACGGCCAACCTTCCGCGGGCCGCGCAGGCTCGGCTTCAGGCAGGTTTAGCGTCAGCACTACGCGTGCAATCACTCCAGAGTTAAGCCGTGCCAACGTCCAAATCAACTTTTGCACCATGGCTCCATGCCCATGGCTCACAATGGAAACAACCAAAGCACCAACATGGCATGGGGGAGTAACCGGCATGCCCGGAGACTGGAATGAGGATTTCATGAAGGGTCCATTGTCCTCTGACTGCCTCCTCCATCCGGCTTGGACCGCTTTGTCTTTCAGACTGTCACCTGCCTGGCATCCCTGAAGCTCACAGGATCGACGATGCAGGGTCAAACGCATTCGACGGTTAACAATCGGAGGCGATAATGGAAACATGTATTCTGTACGCCGATACTTTGGGCTGATCGCTCGAGCAGCAACTTTTGTAGCAGCCATCGGCTGCCCAGCGCTTCCGCAGGCGCAAACTACGCACCAATCCGCGAAGGTCGGTTTGGCCCTCCCCGCAGGAGCCTCATCAAAAAAAGCGGATGAGTTCCTCGCAACGCTTCGTCCTCCCACATCCATCCAGGCTCTGGAAAGCGGAAACGATTTACTCCTTGATTTTCCGGCCATTGCACCTGCAGGCCCCATCCGCTTCAAGGCTGTCAGTGCCATGCCTCGCACAGACGGCATATGGCTTTTAAGTCTGAGCCCTCAGCCGGAGAGTGGTATCGCACTTTTCGCAACTGTCATGCTGGAACCCTCCGCACTGCCCGAAGCCACATTGCTATTGAACCTGGCCAAAACCCAGCCTATCTTGTTGGTTGTCCGCGCTGGCGGAAAGTACTACGGGTTGCAACGGGAAATCAAGATTGGGGTTCCTATGCCCACCCCCACTGCAAAGTAGTCATGTCCAAGGCACAAACACTCTCGTTCATAGAGCATCTACAACACTGTGAGCTTCTTGACGAAAAGGGAGCCCAACAGCTTCGAAGCCTGACGCAAAAGAAATCAGATTCAGCGCTAGCCGTGGCGAGCAGAACCGGAATGGTCCCTGAGCCAGCGCTTGTCGAGGCCTTGGCTGATTACACAGGGTGGCCCGTCGTCAGTTTTGCCGAGCTGTCCTCCATGGAGCCGCAAATTATCGAGACGTTGGAAACACTGCAACTGCAAAGCCCTTGGTGTCAACATGAAGGATTGGCGCTTTGGACAACGCAGGACCAGCTTGTGTGCTGCACCTGCGATCTGTTGTCACGCTCCGCGCAAGAAGTCTTAAGAATCAAATCCAGCCAGACCGGCAAACCCCTCGGCTGGAGAATTGCCCGTGCGATGGATCTTGAAAATTTGTATGCCTCCATCACATCCCAAAAAGCGAAAATCACTACCAGTGTGGGCGATCTCGCACACCTGCGGGAACTCGCGGAAGAAGGCCCCATCGTTGAACTGGTGAACGGCCTGCTTAGCCAGGCGGTCACTCGGCGGGCATCCGACATCCATATCGAGCCCGGAGAATACGGGTTTGTTGCACGAGTCCGTGTTGACGGGGTTATGCGTGAACTGCAAAAATTCAGCGCAGATCGTTTTGACGCTACCGTCTGCCGCATCAAGATACTCTCTCAACTGGATATCGCCGAACGGCGACTACCCCAAGATGGCAGAATGACAGCCCGAATTCATGGAGAAGTATTTGATGTCCGGGTTTCCATTCTCCCCGGAAGCAATGGAGAATCTGTCGTCATGCGCCTGCTCAGGCAAGATCGCCCTAATTACAACTTGGGGGACTTGGGCATGCTTGACGATCACTCTGCCCAATTTCGCAGCTGGATCGACGCGCCCAATGGCATTGTTTTGGTGACTGGTCCAACCGGTTCTGGAAAAACCACAACACTCTACACCGCACTGGATCTTGGAAATGATGGATTGAAGAAGATCATCACGGTGGAAGATCCCGTGGAATACAAGCTCCATGGAATCACCCAGCTTCAAGTCAACGCAGATATTGGTTACACATTTGCATCGGCACTGCGTTCCATTTTGCGCCATGACCCTGATGTCATTCTGATTGGTGAAATCCGTGATCAGGAAACCGCCGCCATTGCCGTGCAGTCTGCCCTGACTGGGCACCTCGTTTTTTCTACGTTACATACCAACAGTGCTGCTGGCGCCGTAACGCGATTGGGTGACATGGGGGTCGAACGATTTTTGCTAGCCTCCAGTCTTCGCGGAATCATGGCTCAGCGGTTGGTTCGACGGCTTTGCCCCCACTGTAGCCGAGCAGTCGCAGAGCCCGACCCTGCCCAATATTCCTTACTGGAGGATGCGCTTGCCCACTGGCATGCAAGCAATCCGTCAACCCCACAAGATCTGCATGAAATGCATCTGCGCGAGCCTGTAGGTTGCGACGTCTGTTTGCACACTGGCTATCTGGGGCGCATTGCCGTGTACGAGATGTTCGACGTGGATGAAACCATACGTCAGCAGATTCTTGATCAAGTCAGCGAAACGCAAATGATTCAAGATCTGCGCAAAAGACATGTCCGCTCCATGATGCAAGACGGACTTCTCAAAGTCTGTACCGGCATCACCACCATCTCTGAAGTAATGACCGTCGGCCAGTAAGCAGGCATCGCCATGCCATTGTTCAATTATCAGGCCACCTCAAGCGAAGGCCGACGCAGCAAAGGAACGCTTGAGTCCGCTGATGCCCACACCGCGCTTGCCACTTTGTCATCGCAGGGACTCAAAGTTTTTGCCCTGGATGAAGCAAGCCCTGGCCGAGATCAAACCAACGCGCGGCTCAGTACACGGTCATCCGGGAAGCCAGCGGCCAACGCGACACGCCGCATTCCCCAGGAAGAGGTGCTGCTGTGCATACAGGAGTTGTCGACGCTTTTGAACGCAGGGATTCCGCTGGCCGATGCATTGCTGAATATTGCCCGTGGTCACGAGGACCGGCCGCTTGGTGCGGCACTCAACACGTCATACACCAGCCTGCGATCAGGCACCAGCCTAGCCGTGGCACTCAAGACCAGCGGACTCAACCTGCCCGAATATGTACACGAACTGGTCAAAGCCGGGGAAGAAACCGGAAAATTGGGAGCATCCCTTCAGTCAGCTTCCCAGCAAATGGAAGCTGACGCCAGTTTCCGACGGGAAACTCGTAACGCCCTCACCTACCCCATGGTGCTCATCGCCAGCGGCTTGTTGGCCACATTGGTGGTTTTCGTGTTCGTGGTGCCGAAATTTGCCAACATCCTTACGAACCCCAAAGCCGACATCCCAGCCTTCTCCCGGTGGGTGTTGCAGGCAGGGCTCTGGCTGGTCAACAATAAAATCATGGCCGGCATTTGCGCGGCGGCAGCCATTGCCGGGGGCTGGATCACCCTGTCCAAACAGGCCGTGCGGGAACAGATTTGGGAAACGGCAACCACCCTGCCCGTAGTAGGACGCTGGATCGACCACGTAGAATTGGCGCGTTGGGCCAGCATGTTTTCTGTATTGCTCCAGCATCATGTGCCACTGCTTGATGCGCTGCGGCACTCACAGAACTCGTTAGCGGGCCAGGCTTGGCGCAACAAGGCCGAGTTGATCGCCCGTGACGTGAAAGCAGGTCAAGCACTTGCCGCAGCCATGCAAACCCATCATTTCCTGGACGCTGTGGGACTCAACCTCGTTCGCGTAGGCGAGCAATCGGGCAAACTCGCACATACCACTGCGTCCTTGGCTCAAATGCACCGCACTCACGCACAGCAGAGCATGAAGCAATTCTTGATTTTGCTGGAACCGGTCACCATATTGCTGGTCTCAGTGCTATTGGGTGGCATCATGATCAGCGTAATGCTCGCAATCACAAGCCTCACCAACGTCATTTAACCGAGGTTGGCAGCTCTGCGCGCTGAACGACCTCCCGCAATACCCATGACTCAAATGCATCGCCCCTTCTCCCAACAAACCAGCCCAATTAATCACCACCGCGGTTTTACGCTGCTGGAAATGCTGGTCGTGATGGTCATCATTGGCCTCCTGGCGGGCCTGGTGGGTCCGCGCATCTTTGGCAAAGTCGACTCCAGCAAAGTACAGACGGCACAGATCCAAATCAAAATGATCGAAAGCGCGCTTCAGATCATGCGCCTTGACGTAGGCACCCTGCCAGATGGCGAAACCGCACTGCACTGGCTTGTTCGCGAGCCCGAAGATCCCAGCGTGCGCGCCGTCTGGAAAGGCCCGTATATGGACGGACAAATCCCGGTAGATCCCTGGAACAACCCCTACAAAATCATCACCCCAGGCCCAGAAGGGAAGCCTTTCGCCGTGACCTCTTACGGGGCAGATGGAAAGCCGGGTGGTGAGGCCCTCAACGCCGACGTCTTGGGCAAGTGATTCCCAGCAGCCCTATGGTTCATGGTGTGCGAACACACCCAAAATGCCCGAGAGGATTCACCCTCATCGAAATGATGGCAGTCCTGGTGCTTTTTGGATTGCTCACGGCCGTGGTGCTGCCCAATTTCGAGCGTTGGTTCAGTAATACTGAACGCCGGGTAAGTGCTAGCGAACTGGCAGTGAGACTGCAGAAACTCCATGCAAGGGCGGCGCTACTAGGGCAAAACTTCGAACTTAATGCAGCCACCGCCAGCGAGAAACTGGCCGATGGTCAGCCGGCGCTCGATCTCCCCCCAGGCTGGTCATTCGCTGAAGGGCAAAGCCTGGGCATCCGCGCTTCAGGGCTGTGCAAGGCAGCTTCCATAAAGTTTGTTTCGGCAGCGCAAACCCTGGTGCTGGACGTGGAAACCGACAATTGTGAGATTGCGATTCGCTCCAACACGACAACACCGCCATGAACCACGCTGCCCTCGTCGCCAAGAATGCAACGAAACAACGGGGCATCAGCCTGTTGGAGGTTCTGGCCGCCTTGGTAATTCTCAGTATCGGAGCTTCCGTGGCGTTCACATGGTTTGGGCAGAGTGTTACGGCCATGGGACGGCTCAAGGATGAAGAGGCCAGTCTGCTGGCGCGCAATGAAGCCATGGAATACCTGCGCGCCATCAACCCCGTAGAACAACCCACAGGTGATGTAGAGATGCCCGGCTATCGCCTGACCTGGACCAGCCGCCCTATTCGAGACGTCGTGCGCACCCTCACCACCCTGGGCACACCTTCCCGCTACGAAGTTTCTTTGCATCTGCTGGATGTCCAGCTGACCCACTCCACAAACAACATACCGTGGACCGATTTTCAATTGCAGCTCGCCGGCTACCACCTCGTCGCGCCTAGCAGCACCGGCAGCATCTTTGGAACGCCAGGCACAGGGCCCTCTCCATGAAGCAGGCGCATCAACAGCGCGGGCTCACACTTATTGAACTATTGGTAACTGTAGTCATCCTGAGCTTTACCGTGGCCCTCATGTCCGGGGCCTTTGGCCAGATCGCACAAATGCTGCGCGTCAGCACTGAGCACAGCAACGGTTTCCTGAGTCGTTGGAATCAGTCGCGAGCACTCTATGACATGGTAGGGAATATGGTCATAGACCCTACCTTGGAAAAACCGTTCAGCGGTCAATACCAGCAACTGGATATGGTCACACTCGCATTCCCGGACGGTTCGCCAGGCGCACCGCGCCAAGCGCGTGTGCTACTCAAGCCAACCCCCGAGATCGACAACAGTACTGACTTGCAACTGGAAAACCCGGTAGATCAAAGCAGCCAGCCAGCCATGAAACTAGCTCGCCTGCCAGGGCGTCTGGAATTTCGATTCATCGACCACCGAGGGCAAGAACATGCACAGTGGCCTCCGACCGGCATGTCAGAGCACCGTTCCATGCCCTCGGCTGTTTTACTCAAGGACACCAACAGCCAGCGAACTATAGTGCGAGCTGCCGCGTACGAGGGCAACCTGACACCTAAAAACAATGCCATCGCCCAGGCATTCGGCGTAGGCAGATAGCAATGGTCACCATCCCCCGTTACCGTTCTCAAGGGTTCGCCCTGGCCGCCGTTCTCTGGCTGATGGCGGGATTGTCCATCGTCGTTGTCCTTGTGGCCGATGCGGCAAAAACCTCCGCCGAGCGCGTTGCGCAGCTGCGCGAGCGCACAGAGTTCATACAAAGCGCACTTTCAGGGCGGGCCCAAGCCGAATACTGGCTCTCAGGAGCACGCCCCCGCACCGCTGATTTTTTTGACGGCGCTGCCGTTGTTATGGCCGACAACACGCCTTATCGGATTGACGCCAACAGCACCATTTCCATTCAGGATCATGGAGGCCTCATCGATCTCAACACCGTCAATAGCGAACTTCTCACCAGCTTTCTGGCGGGTTGTGGGATCTCCGTCGACAAGACCCCCTTCCTCATCGATGCGCTGGCTGACTACACAGACAGCGACAACCTGCAACGCCTCAACGGTGCGGAACGCGATACCTATACAGCAGAAGGTAAGCTACCGCCGCGCAACAGCCCGTTGCTATCTGAATCAGAGGTGTGGGACGTGTATGGCTGGGGCTCCTACCGAGCCACGTTTGAACGCAGTGGCTGCGATAGAAGTTTCACCATTCACGGCGAAACCACCATGCTGGGCAACAGCCTGAACCTGGCCACTGCGCCCGCTCCGGTGCTAAAAGCGGCCGGACTTAATGACGAACTCATAGAAGATGTAGTTACCGCGCGTGGCGACCCGGTCAAAGTTGCAGAACGCATTGCACAAAACAACGCCCTTCTTGGGACAGGGGGCATGTTTGGCGGCGCGGGGGGTAAGCAAGTGCAAAAAGTGCTGCGCGTCACACACCGCCATCCGACTGGCCCCTGGCGAATGACATACACGCTGACGCTCGATCCAGAGAACGATGATCGTCCCTGGAGCATCAGTCAACCCCTCGTTACTTCCGAGGCGGTATCCGTTGGTAAACTCCCACCCTTGCCTTGGCCAAACCAGCCTCCGGCAACCACGCCAAGCGATGTTTCACGATTCCTGTCTTTTTAACCCCCACGGCCCAGACGCACCGCTCGAGCGCTCCCTGTTCGCACGCCTGCCTGGCACTCTGAAGG
>JAGPIR010000055.1 GCA_018054915.1 Allobrachymonas sp. | reverse complement strand
TCACACACCAAACGAATCAAGGCCCGGTCGTGGCTGACTAGCATCACCGCGCCTTCAAATTCGTTCAATGCCAGCGCCAGTGCCTCGCGCGTGGTCAGGTCGAGATGGTTGGTGGGTTCGTCCAGCAGCAGCAGGTTGGGCCGTTGCCACACGATCATGGCCAGCACCAGCCGCGCCTTTTCACCGCCGCTCATGCTGCCAACCGTCTGATGCACCATGTCGCCTGTGAACAGGAAACTGCCCAGGAAGTTGCGCAAATCCTGCTCCCGGCCGGCTTGGGATGCGATGTCGGGATGCTGGCGCGCCAGCCGGATCATGTGCTGAAGCGGATGCTCCTCAGGACGCAGCACATCGAGTTCCTGCTGGGCAAAATAGCCGATCCGCAATCCCTTACCCTGCGTGATGCGGCCGCCAAGCAGCGGCAATTCACCGGCAATGGTTTTGACCAGTGTGGATTTGCCCTGCCCATTGGCTCCCAGGATGCCAATGCGCTGGCCCGCCAGAACGGAACGGTTAACTCCCCGCAGAATGATGGCGTCCGGTGCACCATCCTTGCCACGATAACCAAAATCAGCCTGTGCAATGCCCAGCATCGGGTTGGGCAGTTGCAGCGGCTCCTGGAATCCGAAAGTGAAATCGGCGCTGGTCAGTACCGGAGCCAGGCGTTCCATGCGCTCCAGCGCCTTGACGCGGCTTTGCGCCTGTTTGGCTTTGGTGGCCTTTGCCTTGAAGCGATCGATGAACTTTTGCAGATGTGCAATTTTTTCCTGCTGGCGGGCGTAGGTGGCCTGTTGCAGCGTGATCTGCTGGGCGCGCATCTCTTCAAACGTGCTGTAGTTTCCGCCATAGCGCGTGAGTTGCGCATTTTCGATGTGGATGGTCACCTGTGTGATTGCATCGAGAAATTCGCGGTCGTGGCTGATCACCAGCAGTGTTCCAGGATAACGCCTGAGCCAGCCTTCGAGCCAGACCAGCGCATCCAGATCCAGGTGGTTGGTGGGCTCGTCGAGCAGCAGCAGATCACTCGGACACATCAGCGCGCGCGCCAATTGCAGCCGCATGCGCCAGCCACCCGAAAAGCTGTTGACCGGACGCTCCAGTTCCTTGGCCTGGAATCCCAACCCCAGAATCAGCGTTTGCGCCCGGGCAGTGGCGCCGTGCGCACCGGCATCATCCAGCGCAGTGTGCGCATGGGCCATGGCCATGCCGTTGCCGCTGGCTTCCGCTGCACGCAACTCGGCTTGTGCCTGCGTCAGCCGGGTATCACCACCCAGCACAAAAGAGGTGGCGTCTTCATCCGTCTCGGGCATGTGCTGTTGGACCTGTGCCAAGCGACATGCAGATGGCACAACCACATCACCACTGTCTTCGTGCAGCGTGCCGTTGAGCAAGCCGAACAGGCTTGATTTGCCTGCGCCGTTGCGCCCTACCAGTGCCACCTTTTCACCCGGATTGATGGTGACCGACACACGGTCCAACAACACCTTGGTTCCACGCTGCAACGTGACATCACTGAACACAATCATGCCACCTGCTCCATCAATGCCTCATGTGTGAGCAGCAGCACCTGGTCGCCACCGGCGCTGGTATCGAGCCATACCGGATTCAGCTGCGGAAAGGCAGCCTCGAAGTAGCCGCGTTCATGGCCGATTTCCAATACCAGCACGCCCCCTTCGGCAAGATGTGAGGCGGCCTGCGCCAGCAGCGGGCGAATGAAGTCCATGCCATCGACACCGCCAGCCAGCGCCAGTTCGGGTTCCGCGCGGTATTCAGCCGGCAGGGTTGCCATGCTGGCCGCATTGACATAAGGTGGGTTACACAGGATCAGGTCATACGGACCGGAACAGGCTGCCAAACCGTCGCTTTCGATCAGGCGAATCCGCTGACGCAAACCGTGTTTTTCCACGTTGATGCGGGCCACAGCCAATGCATCGGGTGAAATATCGGCCGCATCGATCTGAACCTCGGGCCAGGCCAACCCCGCCAGCACCGCCAGACTGCCATTGCCGGTGCACAGGTCGAGCACACGCTGCGCGTCGGGGCGCAGGAAAATGTCGATGCTGCCATCGGCCAGCAGTTCGGCAATCAGGCTGCGGGGGATGATGACGCGCTCATCCACATAAAACGGCACGCCCTGCAGCCAGGCTTCATGGATGATGTAGGCGAACGGTTTGTGCGACATGATGCGTTGAAGCACGGCCTGCTCCACCTGGGTGGCTTCGTCTTTTGAAACCAGACGGTTGGCCGCACCCGATTCCGGGCTGATGTCGGCATCTAATGGCAGGCCAGTTCCCCAAAGGGTGATCCAGGCGGCTTCGTCCCAAGCGTTACCGGTACCATGGCCGAACGCCACATTGGCAGCAAGCAGTTGCTGTTCGGTCCTGCGGACCAGATCAATCAATTTCATTGGAGGAGTAGCCTGACATTCTGATAGGAGAGGGTGGAGGCATGGATGGTACTGTCGAATTCCGGGTGCATGACTGGCTCACCCTCCAAGACATCGGCGTCAGCGCTCAGGGCCATCTTCCAGCAATTCCAGAATGCGCCGGTAAATGGCGGACAGCGGCGCCATATCTGCTAGTGCAATATGCTCATCGACCTTGTGAATGCTGGCATTGGGCGGGCCGAGCTCGATTACCTGTGGACAGATGGGGGCGATGAAGCGGCCATCGCTGGTGCCTCCGCTGGTGGAAAGTTGTGTTTGCAGGCCGGTCATTTCAGCAATAGCGCGGCGCGCGGCATCCACCAGCACACCCACTGGCGTGAGGAAGGGCTTGCCGCCCAATGTCCACTCCAGCGAATAATCCAGCTGATGACTGCGCAACACCGCCTCGAACCGCTGTTGCAGGGTTTCGGGAGTGGACGCGGTGGAAAAGCGGAAATTGAAATCGATTACAACTGATCCAGGAATGACATTGCCCGCACCCGTGCCGCCATGGATGTTGCTGATTTGCCAGCCAGTAGGCGGAAAGTAGTCGTTGCCCTTGTCCCACTCAATGCCCGCCAGCTCAACCAGCGCCGGTGCCACCATATGAATGGGATTGCGGGCCAGGTGCGGGTAGGCGATGTGGCCTTGCACGCCCTTGACCGTCAGTCTGCCGGTGAGGCTGCCGCGGCGACCGTTCTTGATGGTGTCCCCGGTCTGTGTTTCGGCAGTCGGCTCGCCGATGACACAATAATCAAGCCGCTGACCACGCGCCTGCAACACCCGGCAAACGGCAATGGTGCCATCAACAGCCGGTCCTTCTTCATCGCTAGTGAGCAAAAAACCGATGTTGAGTCGCGTATCCGGAGATGCGGCCACATAGGCCTGTGCCGCGACAATCATGGCGGCCAATGGAGTTTTCATATCGCTGGCGCCCCGCCCGTATAGCTTGCCCTCTCGCACACAGGGCTCGAACGGGGGACTGCTCCATTGCTCCAATGGCCCAGGCGGAACAACATCGACATGCCCGGCAAACACCACCGTGGGGCCAGACGGTCCATCAATCCCCTGCCGCAGCGCCCAGAGATTGCGCACGAAAAAGCCGGACGGCCCACTGTCCATGCGCTCACAGACGAAGCCCAGGGGAGCCAATTCTTGCGTGAGCAACGACAGGCAACCACCTTCTTCCGGCGTAACGGATGCGCAGGCGATCAACCGCTGCGCAAGAAGCAATGTGGAATCAGGCATGAAAAAACAATCGGACGGGAAATGCCGCCGTCAAGCCAGACGAACGGTCAGACGCAAGAACTGCAGGCCAACTGGCCAGAATCAGTCCCCCATGTCCAGCGTAATCTCGGAAAATAAAACTTCCGGGCCTTCGTCTGCACGTGTGGAGGCAAGACTGTTTGTTTGCGAAACAGGCGAGGTATTTTGCAGACGCCACAACAGGTTGGTGGGTGAGTCAGCGTGCAGCAGGCCTTCTTCACGGGCAACCCGCCCGGATTGCACCAGACGCGCAATATCCTCTTCGAAAGTCTGCGAACCTTCGGTCATCGATTTGACCATGGCCTCCTTGACACCAAAGATGTCGCCCTTTTCTATCAATTCGGACACCAGCTTGCTGTTGAGCAGAACTTCGCAGGCCGGCACACGTTTGCCATCGACCGTTCGCATGAGACGCTGCGAAACAATGGCGGCCATGGCTGAAGCCAGATCGCCCCGCAAGGTTGGGCGCACCTCTTCTGGATAGAAAGTCAGGATGCGGTTGAGTGCCTGGTAACTGTTGCTGGCATGCATGGTGGCCAGGCACAAATGGCCCGACTGGGCATATGCAAGCGATGCCGACATCGTCTCGCGGTCACGAATCTCCCCCACCAGAATGACGTCGGGCGCCTGACGCATGGCGTTTTTCAGCGCAATCTGGCGGTTGACGGTGTCGGTGCCAATCTCGCGCTGGTTGATGATGCTGCGCTTGTTGGTGAAAATATATTCAATCGGATCTTCGATCGTCAGCATATGGCTGATCTGGTGCTGGTTGCGGTAATCAAGCATGGCAGCAAGCGATGTGCTCTTGCCGGAACCAGTAGCGCCCACCATCAGAATCAGTCCACGCTTACGCATAACCAGTTCACTGAGCGTCTTGGTGGGAAGACCCAGACTCTCCAGCGGCGGAACCGTTACGGGGATGTAGCGCAAAACCGCCGCGTAAGTGCCCCGCTGACGCATGACACTGACACGGTAATTGCCGACCCCCGGCAAAGCGAAGGAAGTATTCATTTCGCCGACCTGCATCAACTCTTCGATCTGTGCGTCGTTCAGAATTTCCTTGAGCAATACCAGGCAGGTATCAGCCGTCATGAGTTGCTGGTTGACCGGCATCATGTTGCCGTTGATCTTGATCAGTACCGGTGCGTTGGCGGAAATGAAAATGTCAGATGCATTCTTGTCCGCCATCAGGCGCAACACACGCTCCATATTGCCCATCGTAGCCATGACAGCATCCTTCACAAAGAATTAGTTCCGAACCATTCGGGCATCATTCTAGGCGTTGCTGCCATCTCCTCCCACGGGCCAATGGGTCTGCCGTCAAAAAGTCAAAATGATGTGTGTCCGCACGGTTTTATCGCTGCCGGGCTTGATGGCCCCGCAGTATGCGGGATATCCGCAGCACGATGCCGTTGTCAGGATGTACTGTTTACAATGAACGTGCTCCGGGGTGTCTGCAACAACAGGCTGAGATGGTATATGGATGGAAAAACGACCAAACCCGCGAACTTGAACCGGTTCATACCGGCGGAAGAAGAGCTTGCCTGCATGTAGTGACTGGGAATGCCAACCATCGCTGCACGTGTAACCGGCTGCTCCGGAGTCCCGTCACATCGCGCGACGCCACACCTAAAGGAGACAGCCTTGAATACCCCCGAAACAATTCCTGCCGCACACGCGGACCTCAACCAGCGTCTCACTCTGACGCGAACCCCGCTGCCAGCCTCCCGCAAGCTCATGCAGACCGGCAGCCAGCCAGGCGTGGCGGTGCCCATGCGTGAAATCACCCTGTCCAACGGTGAGCGCGTCACTGTCTACGACACGTCTGGCCCCTACACCGATCCACAGGCAGAAATCGACGTGCGCCACGGCCTGCCAACCGTACGCAGCCCATGGATTGAAGCCCGATGCGACACCGAAGCCTATGAAGGCCGTCTGCACCATATCCTTGATGACGGCGGCAAATACGACGCCCGCGACAGCGACCGCATTGCACAACTGCGCCACGAAGCTGCTGCGCTGCAACGCCAGCCGCGCCGCGCCAAGGCGGGTGGCAACGTCACCCAGATGCACTATGCACGGCAAGGCATCATTACGCCCGAAATGGAATATGTCGCCATTCGCGAGAACGGCCGCCGCGAATGGATGGCCGAGTACCAAAACAACCTGAACCGCGAAATGCGCCTTAAAGGCAATGGCCTGGGTGCGCAGATTCCAAAAATCATCACGCCCGAATTCGTGCGCGATGAAGTGGCGCGCGGCCGCGCCATCATCCCGGCCAACATCAACCACCCCGAGATCGAGCCGATGATCATCGGCCGTAATTTCCTGACCAAGATCAACGCCAACATCGGCAACAGTGCCGTGACCAGCAGCATCGAAGAAGAAGTCGAAAAACTGGTCTGGGCGATCCGTTGGGGCGCCGACACGGTAATGGACCTCTCCACCGGCAAGAATATCCACACCACACGCGACTGGATCGTCCGCAACAGCCCGGTACCCATAGGCACCGTGCCGATTTACCAGGCGCTCGAAAAAGTAGGCGGCGTGGCCGAAGACCTGACCTGGGAAATTTTCCGGGACACACTGATCGAGCAGGCTGAACAGGGCGTGGACTATTTCACCATTCATGCCGGCGTGCGCCTGCCCTTCATCCACCTGACGGCCGATCGCGTCACCGGCATCGTCAGCCGCGGTGGCTCCATCCTGGCCAAGTGGTGCATTGCGCACCACAAGGAAAACTTCCTGTACACGCATTTCGAAGAAATTTGCGAAATCATGAAGGCGTATGACGTCTCTTTCAGCCTGGGCGACGGCCTGCGTCCGGGCAGCACCGCCGACGCCAACGACGAAGCGCAGTTTGCCGAACTGCGCACCCTGGGCGAACTCACGCAAATTGCCTGGAAACACGACGTACAAACCATCATTGAGGGTCCCGGCCATGTGCCCATGCACATGATCCAGGCCAACATGGACGAACAGCTCCGGCACTGCCACGAAGCGCCCTTCTACACTCTGGGGCCGCTGACCATCGACATTGCACCCGGCTATGACCACATCACTTCCGCCATCGGCGCGGCCATGATCGGCTGGTTCGGAACCGCCATGCTGTGCTACGTCACCCCCAAGGAGCATCTGGGCCTGCCCGACCGCAATGACGTGAAAACCGGCATCATTACCTACAAAATTGCCGCGCATGCCGCCGACCTGGCCAAGGGACACCCAAACGCCCGAGCCCGCGACGATGCCCTCAGCAAGGCTCGCTTCGAATTCCGCTGGGAAGACCAGTTCAACCTGGGTCTGGACCCCGACACCGCACGCAACTTCCACGACAAAACCCTGCCCAAGGACAGCAGCAAGGTGGCGCATTTCTGCTCCATGTGCGGACCCAAATTCTGCAGCATGAAGATCACGCAGGAAGTGCGCGACTATGCTGCACAGAAAGAAATGCAGGAAAAGGGCATGGTAGAAAAAAGCGCCGAATTCAAGGCTGGAGGTGGCCAGATCTACATACCTCTAACCCCCACGGTGAAAACCTGAACCTGAGCAAAATTTCTATAATTGCCATACAATATACTTTTAAATAAAACGAAAAGGAGGTTGTCATGGCAAACGCCGCAAACACAATCTGCCGAAAACGGCTACATGCAGCCGTTTTCGGCCATTTCTCGAATGGTCAGATGAGAGAAGTTAAGTGGATGACACAAGCTTCTTTCCGGGCTAGGGCGGCTTCCTGGATCGTTACCAAGCCTGCACATACCGTCGTTTGTGCAGCTGCCGCATCGGCCTGCCTGAACAGACCGATGCGTTACTTCGTCCAATAAGCATCTTGCCCAATACAAGGGCTTGCCCTGTTCAAGTCGATTTCTCCCATCCGAAAGAAAAACCATGTTGAGATTTGATATTCCCCCTGTTTTTGCC
>JAGPIR010000054.1 GCA_018054915.1 Allobrachymonas sp. | reverse complement strand
GAAACGGGCATCATTACCGCCATGCAGAAGGTGCTGGAAATCTCTGGCGCAAAAAAACTCAATGTACTGGGTTTCTGTGTCGGCGGCACTATGCTGGCCACGGCACTTGCCGTGTTGGCAGCCCGCCGCAAACAACTGGCCCACAGCGCGACTTTTCTGACCTGCCTGATGGACTTCAGCAACCCCGGTGTTCTAGGACTGTTTATTGACGAAGCGTTCGTGCGATGGCGCGAAATGCAGTTCGCCCAAGGCGGTTTGCTGCCTGCGGGTGACCTGCTCAATACCTTCAGCTTCCTGCGGCCCAATGAACTGGTCTGGAACTATGTCGTCGACAATTACCTCAAGGGCGAAACACCCCGTCCGTTCGACCTGCTGTACTGGAACAGCGACTCCACCAATCTGCCCGGCCCTTGGTATGCCTGGTACCTGCGCAATACCTATCTTGAAAACAAGCTCATGCAACCCGGCGCAACAACCGTTTGTGGCCAGCCAATCGATTTTGGCAAACTGAAACTACCCGTTTACCTGTACGGATCACGCGAAGACCATATCGTACCGATTGAAGGCGCTTATGCCAGCACCCACGTACTCGAATCGTGCGACAAGCGGTTTGTGATGGGTGCATCAGGTCACATCGCCGGAGTGATCAATCCTTTGAAAAAAAACAAGCGCAGCTATTGGACGAACGATGATCTGCCATCCTCCATCACGCAATGGATGCAGGGCGCCACAGAACATGCAGGAAGCTGGTGGGCCGACTGGGCGAAATGGTTGGATAAACAGGGGGGGCGCATGGTACCAGCACCCAAGCAATATGGCAATGCCGCACACCTACCCATCGAGCCCGCGCCAGGGCGCTACGTCAAGGCACAGGCAAACGCAGGACCAAGACCGCACAAAGGGGATTGAAACATGGCCGGGGCCACCACCGGGAAACGGGTGTTGGCACAACAGGCCCCGTCTTCACAACCGTCAGCGGCCATTGAAATGGTTTCCGCCAATGGCCGGATCGATCTCGGCGTTGGCTGCGCAAGCCTGAGGCCACCCGCCCGGAAAACGCCTCATCAGGCGCGGTGCCGTTTTCCGTCAAAGCTCGAAAAACTCCAGAAACGTCCTACTGCGCGGCAGCAACAAAAAACCCGCGCTCATTCCGAACGCGGGTTTTTGAAAACGCTGAGAGCGATTATTTGCTGGCAGCAGCTTTGGCCGGAGCAGAAGCAACTTTTTTCTTGGAAACAGCAGCCTTAGCCTTAGCCTTAGCCTTAACTGGAGCAGAAGCAGCAGCGCTAGCGGGCGCCTTGGCGGCAACAGGGGTAGCAGCAAAAGAAGCAACAGCAAAACCCGAAGCGATCAGAGCAACAGCGATTTTTTTCATGACAAACAGACTTTCTTAAAGCAATCAAAATGGATGTAACTGCATGCATGCGCATGCGCATGCGCATGCGGCACACAGTGTATAAGGGAAAAACCGATAAATAAAAGGTTTGTTAAAGATTTACAAAAAAAGAAATCTTTTTCAAAAATTAATTGTTGCCTATAGTCCACCCATCACTCTTCATGGAAACAACCAGCCAGTCACCCACGCCTGCGTCCATGCAGTACAGCGCGCGCAGCACGCTCCACCATCAAGATTGCTGCATGGCTGATGCATCAACAACAGGGGGGATCTGACTCCCAGTGCGGGATGGCCCCATCGTCAAGCGCTCTGCCTGCAACGCCACATGCTGCTGGCACAGCCGGGCCAATTGCATGTCGTGCGTGACCAGTACCAAAGTGCTACCCAGCGCCCGGTTCAGAGCAAACATCTGTGCAATGATTTCCTGCCCCGTGGCAAAGTCGAGACTGCCAGTTGGCTCATCGGCCAAGAGGAGCGCGGGCTACACCACAAAAGCGCGCGCCAGGGCTACACGCTGCTGTTCGCCACCGGAAAGGACCTTCGGATAATGCTGCAAACGTCGCACCCAGCCCGACCTGTTCCAGCATGTTCTGCGCACGGGGTCGAGCGTCGCTACATCCGGACAGTTCAAGCGGCAACATCACATTCTCCAGAGCCGTCAGATTCGACAAAAGCTGAAAATTCTGGAAGACGAATCCCATCTTACGGCCGCGCACGGCCGCTCGCGCATCTTCGTCCAATGCAAATAGGTCAACGGTTGGACACGTCCAACGTCCAGCCCAGCCATGACGGACAGCAAAGTACTTTTCCCGGAGCCAGAGGCGCCCACAATGGCTGTGGTGCTGCCGGCAGAGAGAGAAAAATCAATGCCATGCAGAATTTCAAGCGATCCGCCAGCGGCAGCAACGCTCTTGAAAACATGGTCAACGACAATCATTTAGGAAGGGGCGTCCAAGGCAACAGAAAGGGTTGGATTCATGACTGGTGAAAAACCTGAAACAATGCAGATCGGTTTTGGCACAACCACCCGGTGATGGGCGTGGACATTGGGCATGTTAGCTGGTGTCAGCCTGTCAACCCTGCCACCTCTCTCCAAGCAGGCGTTTGCGTCCACCGCTCCGTCCGTACGCATTCTGGTGGTAGGCGACTCCATCAGCGCAGAATACGGCCTCCCACGCGGCAGCGGCTGAGTGCCCCGGCTGCAACAACGGCTGGATGCAACTGGCAAAAAATACCAGGTCATCAATGCCAGCATCAGCGGAGACACCACATCGGGCGGACTCTCACGCCTGCCCCAACTGCTAAATAAACATCAGCCGTCCGTTGCGATACTTGAGTTGGGCGCCAACGACGCCTTGCGGGGACTGTCGCTACAGCAGACACGCAACAATCTCGAGGCCATGATCGCCATGTGTCGCCAAACTTTACTAAAGGGCATCGCCGATGCGCCGGACAGCCAGCGCTGGTTTCTGCCCGACCGCCTCCATCCCAACGCCCCCAGGCGCAGGACCGGATTCTGGAAAACGTCTGGCCACCTCTACGGCGCCTGTTGGACAGAACAAATCCAAGCTCTTACCCCAAAACACCGGTTCAGGGCAGTCGAAACCCCGTCCATGCCAGAATCAGCGTAGGGTAAATCCATGATTGAAGGCGCGTCTGCCTCGCCCCGGCATGCGGGTCCGCACCGGTCCGCTTGAGCGCTTGCGGCCAGGACGGCCTTGGCTCCTCGCCCAATCAGTAAATATCCGTGATAGCACGCACGGTCTTGAATAGCCGGTCACTGTTGCCCCGGTCAGCAACGGCTGTTGATCACCACCTGCCTGGACACATCTTCCGATGCTCCCAGTGCCCTGATTTCCCTGCAGATCGGGTGTGGCTTTTTCCTGTGCCTAGGCTCAATACGCCGTAGTTTGTCACGCAACAGCCTATTGGATTCACACCTGACTTGTGGCACTTGCATCATCCCAAAGTCACACAAGAGCTTGGGCCGTCCATGACCTGATCGCCCCGCCCAATAGCGCCATCTATGTGAGACATGCACAAGAAAAAACCCGCAGGCTTTTCAGCCTGCGGGTTTTTCAAAGTGGTTGCGCGAGAAGGATTTGAACCTCCGACCTTTGGGTTATGAGCCCAACGAGCTACCAGACTGCTCCATCGCGCGTCAATCTGATTATTATAGCATATTCTTCCCGAACTTGGGAAGTTAGCCTTTTTCTGCTTCCGTAGATTGCTCGGGCCGGTCCACCAGCTCGATCAGCGCCATGGGAGCGTTGTCGCCAACACGGAAACCCATTTTCAGGATACGCGTATATCCGCCCGGACGGGTCGCAAAACGCGGCCCCAGATCTGCAAAAAGCTTGACCACGCTGTCGCGGTCACGCAGACGGTTGAACGCGAGGCGTTTGTTGGCTACGGTGTCATTTTTGGCCAGCGTGATCATCGGTTCAACAACTTTGCGCAATTCCTTGGCCTTGGGCAGCGTTGTCTTGATGGCCTCGTGCGCGATGAGTGAATTCATCATGTTGCGCAGCATGGCCAACCGGTGGCTACTGGTTCGGTTAAGTTTGCGGAGTTTGAGTCCATGACGCATGGTGCGGTTCCTTTCTTTCTAAAAATACCGACAGCCGTATCAGGTACTGCCGGGTGCACTACGGTTCAATTGTGGTGCGACTTATCAGCGTTTTTCCAGACCGGCGGGCGGCCAGCTTTCTAGCTTCATGCCCAAAGTCAGGCCGCGTGAAGCAAGCACTTCCTTGATTTCATTGAGCGACTTGCGCCCAAGGTTCGGCGTCTTGAGCAGCTCGTTTTCAGTGCGTTGAATCAGATCGCCAATGTAATAGATATTTTCAGCCTTAAGGCAGTTTGCCGAACGAACCGTGAGTTCCAGTTCGTCGACAGGGCGCAGCAGCACCGGATCGAACTGAGCGGTGCTTCGAGCCGGCGCGTCGAATGCATCGAGAGCACTGCCTTCAAGCTGTGCAAAAACGGCTAACTGTTCCACCAGAATCTTGGCCGACGAACGCACTGCGTCTTCTGCCGAAATGCCGCCATTGGTTTCAATGTCGATAACCAGCTTGTCCAGGTCAGTACGCTGTTCCACGCGGGCGCTTTCCACCGCATAGCTCACACGGCGGATTGGTGAAAAAGATGCATCCAACACGATACGACCAATGAACTTGAACGGTTCGTCGGCATGGCGGCGCATCGAACCCGGAACATAGCCCATACCCTTCTCAACCTTGAGCTGCATGTCGATCTTCCCGTTTTGCGAGAGATGACAAATTACATGATCAGGATTGATGATTTCTACATCATGGGGCACCTGGATATCGGAGGCCTTGACCGGGCCTTCAGTTTCTTTGCGCAGCGACAGGGTGACTTCGTCGCGGTTGTGCAACTTGAACACTACGCCCTTGAGATTCAACAGGACCTCGACAACATCTTCCTGCACGCCGTCGATGGAAGAATACTCGTGCACCACGCCTGCGATTGTCACGTCGGTAACGGCATAACCGATCATGGACGACAGCAACACACGGCGCAGGGCATTGCCTAAGGTATGGCCATAGCCGCGTTCGAACGGCTCGAGAGTCACTTTTGCGCGATTGGCACTGATCTGCTCGACCTGGATGTTCTTGGGCTTCAATAGATTGGTTTGCATTCTGGCTTCCTTCTCAATACCCCCGGCTCGTTACACCGGTAAGGCTGATGGGGCTCTCCTGCAGCATGTGTACTGCCCAGGGAGCCGGTAATTTGAAAGCGGGGTTTTGAATCCGCAACCACCAGGCGTTTGCAGCAGACACATGGCCTGCTGCGATGCAAAAGGAACATCAGCGGGAATACAGTTCCACAATCAACGATTCGTTGATGTCTGCCCCGAATTCGTCGCGATCAGGCGTCTTCTTGAATGTGCCTTCTGCCTTGTCACTGTTGACTTCCACCCAGACCGGAAAGCCAATCTGGCCAGCCAATTGGAGAGCTTCAATCACACGTGCCTGCTTAGCAGACTTTTCTCGTACAGCAACGACATCCCCTGCCCTGATCATCAGGGACGGAATATTGACCGGCTTACCATTGACCAAGATTGCCTTATGCGACACCAACTGGCGAGCTTCTGCGCGCGTAGAACCAAACCCCATACGGTAGACAACGTTGTCAAGACGAGATTCAAGCAAGGACAACAGATTGGAACCTGTGTTGCCACGGCGACGCTCGGCTTCTTCAAAATACCGGCGGAACTGACGTTCCAGAACGCCATACATGCGCTTGACTTTCTGCTTTTCACGCAATTGCAGACCAAAATCAGACATGCGTGCGCCAGAAATACGACCGTGTTGTCCGGGTTTGGCATCAAACTTGCATTTGTCGCTAGCCGAACGGCGGGCGCTCTTGAGGAACAAGTCAGTGCCTTCACGGCGAGAGAGTTTAGCCTTGGGGCCGAGATAACGTGCCACGTTTTTTCCTTTTTAAAACTACTGCCTCTTATCAAGACAGGAGCCGCCAATGACCACGAAGGTTGGCGGCGGTGGGCTTGGGGTAGATGATTAGATGCGACGGCGCTTCTGTGGACGACAACCGTTGTGAGGAACCGGCGTCACATCGGAAATCGAGGTAATTCGGATACCCAGCGCCCCCAGTGCACGCACAGAGGACTCACGTCCAGGACCGGGGCCCTTGATTTCGACCTCCAGATTCTTGATGCCTTGCTCCATGGCGGCACGACCAGCCATTTCGGAGGCCACCTGAGCAGCGAAGGGGGTGGATTTACGCGACCCTTTGAAGCCCTGTCCACCAGATGAAGCCCAAGCCAGTGCATTGCCCTGGCGATCGCTGATGGTGATAATGGTGTTATTGAACGATGCATGCACATGTGCAATGCCGTCGGCAATGTTCTTGCGGACCTTCTTGCGCATGCGGGAGGCTGCGGTATTGGAGGGTGCTTTAGCCATAGTAAATGCTTGCCTTCAGTTATTTTTTCAGGGACTGTGCGGCCTTGCGCGGACCTTTGCGAGTGCGGGCGTTGGTACGAGTACGCTGCCCATGCACAGGCAGACCGCGACGGTGACGGAAACCGCGGTAACAGCCAATATCCATCAGGCGCTTAATATTGATAGTCACTTCCCGACGCAGATCGCCTTCGAGCGTGAAAAGCGTCAGAGCATCACGGATTTTTTCCAGATTCTCATCCGTCAGATCCTTGACTTTTGTGGAATAGGTGATACCGCAGACTTCGCAAATTTTGCGAGCTCGCGTACGACCAATACCAAAAATGGCAGTGAGACCGATTTCGGTGTGTTGATGGGGCGGAATGTTGATACCAGCAATACGTGCCATGTTCTTCCTCTGTTAAATTCTCAATCAACCCTGACGCTGCTTGTGGCGGGGGTCGGTGCAGATAATGCGCACAACACCCTTGCGGCGGATGACCTTGCAATTGCGGCAAATTTTCTTTACCGAAGCCAAAACCTTCATGCTTCTCTCCTCAAATCTTTTCGTTCAAGTGTTCTCAAATATTGCTCATTTGGCGCGGAAAACAATGCGCGCTTTGCTCAAGTCGTAAGGAGTCAATTCTACCGTGACCTTGTCGCCCGGCAAAATCCGTATGTAATGCATGCGCATCTTTCCGGAGATATAGCCCAACACAACATGTCCATTTTCCAGTTTGACCCGGAAAGTAGCGTTAGGGAGGTTCTCCAGCACTTCCCCTTGCATCTGGATGACATCGTCCTTCGCCATGATTTATTTACCTGGCAACTTGAAGTTGGCCTTCTTCATCAGGCTTTCGTATTGCTGCGTCATGAGATAGTTTTGGATCTGCGACATCAGCTCCATAGTCACACCAACCACGATCAGCAGCGATGTTCCACCAAAATTGAACGGAATGGAACTAAATCGCATCCGAACAAATTCCGGCAACAGGCAGACAGCAGTGATATAGAGGGCGCCAGCGAATGTAAGTCGCAACAGAACCTTGTCCAAATAACGCGCGGTATTTTCTCCGGGACGAATACCCGGGACAAATGCGCCACTTTTTTTCAGATTCTCAGCTGTTTCCCGGCTGTTGAACACCAGACCGGTGTAGAAAAAACAGAAAAACACAATAGCCAATGCATACAGGGCAACGTAGATAGGCTGACCCGGCATCAACGTAGCGGCAATAACCTTAAGCCAAGACATGCTCTCTGTATTGCCAAACCAGCTGACCACCGTGGCAGGCATCAAGATA
>JAGPIR010000053.1 GCA_018054915.1 Allobrachymonas sp. | reverse complement strand
GATGGGGGGTATCGCCCAACTGTACGGCATGCGCAAGCACCGGTGCGCCCATGCGATTAAGGAATGCCAACCCCTTGCTTCCAATGGCAACCGTCTTGGTTGTGCATCCCTGATTTTGCAAATCACGGATTTTGCTGGTTACAGCACGCAAAATGTTGGTATTGAGACCGCCCGCCAAACCCTTGTCACTGGTCACAACAATCATGCCGACGTTTTTTGCGTCATTGGTACGCATGAAATCATGCACATATTCAGGATTGGCTCGCCCAAGATTGGTGGCGATTTCCAGCACCTTCTCGCTATACGGACGGGCTGCGCGCATCCTCTCCTGCGCCTTGCGCATCTTGGAGGTGGAGACCATCTCCATGGCTTTAGTGATCTTGCGGGTATTTTCAACCGACTTGATCTTGCCACGTATTTCCTTGCCTGCAGCCACAGTCTGCCTCCCCCTTGTTACGCAAAGGTCTTCTTAAACGCGGCAATGGCTTGAGCCAGTTCGGCTTCGTCCTTGCCTTCCTTGTCGAACGCCTTGTTGTCCTCAAGGCGTTGCACCAAATCTGCATGCTTGTCCTTGAGATACCCATGCAGAGCAGATTCGAACGCAAGAACTTTCTTGACGTCAATATCGTCGAGATAGCCCTTGTTCACCGCGAAAAGAGAAGCCCCCATCAAGCTGATAGGCAACGGATTGTACTGAGCCTGTTTGAGCAACTCGGTCACCCGGGCTCCACGATCCAGTTGCTTCTTGGTCGCTTCATCCAGATCAGATGCAAACTGCGCAAATGCGGCCAACTCGCGATACTGCGCCAAGTCGGTACGGATACCGCCGGAAAGGCCCTTGATCAGCTTGGTCTGCGCCGCAGACCCCACGCGCGACACCGAAATACCGGCATTGATAGCCGGCCGGATGCCGGCGTTGAACAGGCTGGTTTCCAGGAAAATCTGGCCGTCGGTAATGGAAATCACGTTGGTCGGAACGAAGGCGGAAACGTCCCCAGCCTGCGTTTCAATGATCGGCAGCGCCGTGAGCGAGCCAGTCTTGCCCTTGACTTCGCCCTTGGTGAAGGCTTCCACGTAATCGGCATTGACCCGCGCCGCACGCTCCAACAGACGACTGTGCAGATAAAACACATCGCCGGGGTAGGCTTCACGGCCCGGCGGTCGGCGCAGCAGCAATGACACCTGACGATACGCAACGGCCTGCTTCGACAGATCGTCATAAATAATCAGCGCATCCTGCCCGCGGTCACGGAAGTATTCCCCCATGGTGCAACCAGAGTAGGCACTTACATACTGCATGGCTGCCGATTCAGAGGCAGAAGCAGCCACCACGATGGTGTAATCCATGGCGCCGTGCTGCTCCAGCGCACGCACCACGTTCTTGATCGACGACGCCTTCTGACCGATGGCGACGTAGACACAGACCATGTTCTGGCCCTTCTGGTTGATGATTGTGTCGATCGCCACAGCTGTCTTGCCGGTCTGACGGTCACCAATGATCAATTCACGCTGGCCACGGCCAATTGGCACCATCGAGTCAATCGACTTCAGACCCGTCTGCACTGGCTGAGAAACCGACTGCCGCGCAATCACTCCAGGCGCCACTTTTTCGATCACATCGGTCATTTTTGCGTTAATCGGACCTTTGCCGTCAATCGGCTGACCCAAGGCATTGACCACGCGTCCGATCAATTCTGGCCCGACAGGCACTTCCAGAATGCGCCCGGTGCACTTCACCATGTCGCCTTCGCTGATGTGCTCGTAGCTACCCAGAATCACGGCGCCCACGGCGTCGCGCTCGAGGTTCAGGGCCAATCCATAAGTGGGCAACCCATCAGGCGTGGGCGGAAATTCCAGCATTTCGCCCTGCATCGCTTCGGAAAGCCCCGAGACGCGACAAATGCCATCGGTTACCGTTTCGACAGTGCCCTGGTTGCGCACGTCAGAGACATCATCCATGCTCGCGATGAGCGTTTTGATTTGTTCAGAAATGTCTGCGGAGTTCAGCAGCATGACGCTTTCCTTCTTTCCTTGATTCCTGGCGTAGCGTTACGCCGCCAGGGCCTGTTTCATTTTTTCGATGCTGCCCTTGACCGATGCATCCAGCACGTTGTCACCCACTGTCACGCGCACACCACCGATCAAAGAGGGATCTTCAACCACACGGACCTCCAATCCCCCTCCAAACCGCGCCTCAAGCTTGTCTTTAAGGGACCGCAGATCCGCTTCATTCATGGCAAAGGCGGTTTGCACCATCGCCACAGGCATGGAGCCAGGAGACGGTTTTTTCAATAGTTCAGCAACCTTGCGGGCAACATAAGGACCGGCAGTCGGATTTTCGAGCAACGCAGCAAGTTGACGCGCCGCATCCGAGCCGGTACCCGAAGAACCGGCCTTCAGCACGGCTCGCAGCAAATCCTCAATTGATGTTTGCGCCATGTTCAGCTCTCCCAATCAGAGTTCAGCCTTAAGGCGATCCAGCAAATCGGCATGAGCGGCAGGGTTGATCTCTTTGCGCAAGATTTGCTCGGCACCCTTGACTGCCAAGGCAGATACTTCGTTGCGAAGCGAATCACGCACCTTGTTTGCCTCATTCAGCGCCTCCGTTTTGGCCGACGCAATGATACGGGCGGCCTCCTCGCTGGCCTTACCCCGAGCTTCCCCGATAATCTCTTGAGCCCGGCGTTCAGCATCAGCGCGTTGCGAAGCAGCTTCTTCACGCATACCAGCCAGCTGCGCCTCAACCTTGAGATTCAGATCCTGCACTTCAGCTTTCGCCTTGTCGGCCGCCACCAGGCTATCCGCCACCTTTTTGGCTCGGTCATCGAGCGCATTCACAATAGGTGGCCACACAAACTTGACTGTAAAAGCACACAGTATCAGGAAGACAACCCCCTGAATTATGAGCGTCGCATTAATATTCATTTGTCTCTTCACCCAAAGTAGCGAAACAAAAAACTGCTATTGGAAACGAATCAGACCTGGAAAGGACTGGCAAAGGCAAACAACAACGCAATAGCCACACCAATCAGGAATGCCGCGTCAATCAGACCCGCCAACACAAACATCTTGGCCTGCAGATCGTTCATCAATTCAGGTTGACGAGCAGAAGACTCAAGAAACTTACCCCCCATCAAACCGATACTCAGTGCAGCACCGAAGGCACCAAGACCCACGATCAGGCCACAAGCCAGAGCAACCATGCCAACTACGTTTTCCATTTAAAGACTCCCCGTAAAAAAATAAAAAGAAAATATTCAATGACACCTATATCCCGCCAACCGCACTCAGTGACTGGAATGCGCCTGGCCTGCATAGATCAGGAACAGCATCATGAAAATGAAAGCCTGCAGGGTAATAACCAGAATGTGGAATATAGCCCAGACCGAACCCGCCAAAATATGCGCAACACCCAAACCACCCGACAATATCGGGTTACCCCAATTCCACGCAGCACCCAACATGGCAATCAGCATGAACACCAACTCACCCGCAAACATGTTGCCAAACAGCCGCATGCCATGCGAAATGGTGTTGGAGCCATATTCGATCAACTGCATCACAAAATTGACGGGGGCCATGAAAATCTTGGAGCCAAAAGGCGCTGTTACCAACTCATGCGCCCAACCACCAAGACCTTTGATCTTGATGTTGTAATAAATGGTGATCAGCAACACGGAAACCGACATACCCAACGCAGCCGAAAGGTCTGCCGTCGGCACCACACGCATATAAGCATGCGACGCATCATGCCCTGTTGTTGCCTCATATGCCTTACCCCACAACCACGGCAACCAATCCACAGGCAACATGTCCATGGCATTCATGAAGAATATCCACAGAAATACGGTCAGCGCAATAGGCGAAACCACTTTCAAGCTTGACTTGTTATGAATCAAGCCGCGCGCCTGGGTATCGACAAACTCCACCAGAATTTCGACCAAAGCCTGAAAACGCCCCGGCACCCCCGCGGTAGCCTTGCGCGCCGCAGCCCACAAAATCAGACAAACCAGAGCACCAAGCACGACGCTATAAAAGATTGAATCCGCATTGAACAGACTGAAATCCACCAACTTGGTTTGCTTGACTGGCTCAAATGCAAAATTCAACTGCAAATGCCGCAGATGATGCTGGATATATTCGCCCGCAGTAGGCGCATGCGCAGCCGCTTGTTCAGCAGACATAAATCAAACTCCGTTTTCTAACACTTGTTTCAGAACCGCCGTTCCAGCCCGCCGCTTCCGCCAGCGAACCAGCAAAACCACCAACCAGCAAGCCTTGACCACCAGCACAAACATCAGCACCATGGACAGCCAGTGAACCTGTGACAGCCAACGCGGCGCAAACACCAAAAGACCCACCGAGGAAACGAGCTTGACCGCTTCCCAAAAACCAATTGACACCATACCCAAGACAGCCCTGACGGACAGACTCCTGCCCGCCAACAACCGCATTGTTGTACGATGACCCGCCACCCCAAAGACTGATGGCATTACGGCGGCCAAACCACCCCACAATAATGAAGCAGCAATTTCCCGACGCACGGACGCCAGCACCGCCACACCCATGACCACCGCCAGGACTACAATCTGCGCCAACACCATCAACCACAACGATATACCGGGATGATGCGAGCGCCAAGCGGCCGCCTGTTCGGCAGTCCACCGCGGTCCTTTTTGCCCCTGCAATTCAACTGCTTCTTCTTGCATATCGAAACTCGTTTTTCACAATCGACGGCCACGTATACAAGTGGAAGCAATTTTCGTCGATGAATTATACCCAACATTTTCCCTCTCACGCCGTGTATCCAGCCACGACGGCCCACACGACAGTTAACAGGAAATCTAGTCACGCAAGATGCGTATCGCCTCATGCGTATGCGGATCCTCCGGATAGCGTTGTTGCAGCCCTCTCAATACACTGATAGCCTGCTCCCGCCGCTGCAACCCTTGGTGCAACACGCGCACGATCAACGCATATACAGTCGGCATCAAGACATGGCCAGGGTAGCGCCGCTCAAAATTGCGCAATATATGCAGAGCCAGCATGCTGTCATGCGTTTTCCAGGCGTATTTGGCCAGCATCAGTGTTACGACGGCACCGTCAGGAACGAAACCAGGATTTTTTTGCACGCAAGCCTTGTACACCTGCAACGCCTCCGAGGGTGACAGCTTCTTCAGGAGCAACTCCACAAACCGCTGACCATGCCGGAGCAACTCTTGAGCATCCCCGCCCAGCAGCAGCAAGCGATGATAACGCCGATGTTCAGGCAAGTTTTCAGGCCACTCCCGCAGCCATTGCTGCGCCTGGGCCAGTGCATCGGGCATTTTCCCCTGCTGCACCAGGTGCGAAACCGCAGCGTCGCGCTGCCGGGCCTGCTCCCGTGGGTTGCGCACAGAAACAACATCTCCCTGGTACTCGTTGACCACATCAATATCCAGCGCGCGGTGGTATTGGTACATGGTGTAGCCGATCAGTGCAGCATTGACCCAGGAAAAATAAATGAAAACCAGCATAAGGCCCGGCAGCAGCAGCCATCGGGGGACGATTTCGCCGAGCATGCCGGAGGCCGTGGCACTGCCTTGCATGAGCAAGAAAGTGAAGGCGCAAAGCACCAGATAGGGCCAGCCAACCCCCTGGATGCACCGCCACAACTCCAGCGGATTGATGGCCGCGCGCAAGCTGTGGTCCCTGATCAGAACCATCAAGGTGGCCGGCATGAGCAGCGAAAACAAAAGGAAACCAATGGGCGCAATTTCTGGAATTTTTGCAGCAAAAAACCCCAGCACGAGCAACTGCACAAAAACGGCGCCGACAAATTTCCAGGGCAACTTCTTCCAGTCTTCTTCTTCCTCCATCGGGGTGTAATCCCCGAGACTGAAAATGCCGAAAGACGACAACGCCGCGATCTTGAACGCATAGCGGCTCATGGCCAGCATGATCACCGGAAAAATAACCAGGTTGAGCAGAGGTATGTAAATGAAGAGGCTGCATGCGGCCAGCCCCAGCCCATACGTCAGCGCCTCGGTCTGCAAGGGAAACAGGAAAAACCTGTTCAGACGTTGCCAGAATGGGGGAATGGTCGCAGGAGTTGCGTCAATTGAAAGCATGCGCAAGCCAATGAAGACATTCGAAGATGAGACGCATCTTGTTCCCGTATGTTTCCCCGCGCGCGCTGAACCGCCGGTTGAGTGCTTCGCCTACCGCCGGATTTCCCCGTGCCCCAGCACCACGTACTTGAGCGAGGTCAACCCTTCGATGCCGACGGGCCCACGCGCATGGAATTTGTCAGTGCTGATGCCGATTTCGGCACCCAACCCGTACTCAAATCCGTCGGCAAAACGTGTGCTGGCATTGACCATCACACTGCTGCTGTCGACCTCCCGCAGAAAACGCTGGGCATGAAAATGATCGGTGGTGACGATGGCGTCGGTATGGTGCGAGGAGTAGCGGTTGATGTGCGCAATGGCTTCATCAAGCCCGCCGACCACCTTGATACTGATGATCGGCGCTAGGTATTCGGTATACCAGTCTTCCTCGGTAGCGTCCGCCAGCTTGGCCTCGCACGTATCTGGGTGCGCAGCGAGAATGGCCTTGGCTGCTGCATCGCAGCGCATTTCTACACCTTTGCCCTTGTAGATTTTGCCGATACTCGGCAAAAATCCTGCCGCCACCCCTTGCGCCACCAGCAGGCTTTCCGTGGCATTGCAGGGGCTGTATTTTTGCGTCTTGGCATTGTCGGCGATGGTCACTGCCATGCCAATGTCGCACGGGTCGTCCACATACGTGTGGCAATTGCCATCGAGGTGCTTGATCACCGGCACTCTGGCCTCGGCACTGATGCGCTCAATCAGCCCCTTGCCGCCGCGCGGAATGATCACATCCACATATTCGGGCATGGTGATCAAGCGGCCAACAGCCGCACGGTCCGTGGTGGGCACCAGTTGCACTGCGTCTTCGGGTAAGCCAGCAGCGGCCAGTGCCTGGTGCACCAGCACGGCCAGCGCTTTATTCGATTCGATGGCCTCGCTGCCACCGCGCAGGATGCAGGCATTGCCGCTCTTGATGCTCAGGCTGGCCGCCTCGATTGTCACGTTGGGACGGCTTTCGAAAATCATGCCAAAAACACCGATTGGCACGCGCATTTGCCCCACGCGAATGCCACTGGGTTGCTCCTGCAAGCCGCTGATGGTTCCGATCACATCGGGCATAGCCGCCAATTGCAGGCAGCCTTCCTGCAAGGTATCAATTACCTTGGGCGTCAGACGCAAACGATCGACCATTGGCGCACTCAGACCTGCGTCCTGGGCGCGCGCAATATCCTGCGCATTTGCCGCCTGCAAAAAATCACTTTGCTCCCCGAGCACATCCGCCAACGCATGCAGAGCCGCGTTTTTCTGGGCTGCCGACGCCGACGCCATGCGGGTAGCCGCCTGGCGCGCACCCTGCCCCATGACGTTCATCATCTGCTCCACATTTTCTTCGTCAAAAAGCATAAAACCGCCTTGAAATCACCTGCCACACAGCCCAGACGGCACCGCCGGCCCGCTCATTCACCTATCTGCCGGGCTTGCAAATAGTTGTGCACCCCGTCCAAACAATCAAGCCGACCCGTGAGAGCGCCTGGACCGAG
>JAGPIR010000052.1 GCA_018054915.1 Allobrachymonas sp. | reverse complement strand
AATGGCTTGCTGGGCTGAAATTTGTCGCGGCACGCTTTCCGCGTGGCGGGATTGGCCTGAAAATACCGCTGGCTTATTCCCCAAAAACCCAACGATCATGGCTGACCAACCCAAAGAACCCTGGCTGAACCACATGGCGCTGGCGACCGTCGTGCTGGCCGTTTGCGCCACGCTTTCCACGTTCAAGGGAGGCTCCTACTCCGGCCAGAGCGTCATCAACCAGACCCTGGCCTCCAACCAGTGGGCGTACTTTCAGGCCAAAAGCACCAAACAAAACCTGCACGAGTTGCAGGCCGATTCGCTGCGGCTGCAGGCTCTGTCATTAACGGCCAATAACCCGGCAAAGACAGCAATCACCCAAAAAATCGACGAATACAACGCGCAGGTCGCCCGCTATGCGCAGGAGATGAAGGAGATCGAGGCCCAGGCACGGGCTTTGGAGCGCCAGCGGGACGATGCCCTGCGCCACAACCGGCCTTTCAGTCTGGCCGTGATGTTTTTGCAGGTGGCCATTTTGCTCAACTCTGTGGCGGGATTGTTGAAGATCCAAAAGATCTGGTGGTCGTCCTTGCCTTTCGGGTTAACCGGCCTGGTGTTTTTTGCCGACGGCTTTTTTACTTTTCTGTGACGGGCAAGGCCCTTTTTTTGTTGGCCCATCTTTTGAAGAACTTCACCCCTTCGAACCAGAAAACCGAGGCAGCCGCCAGCAGCACGCCCCATGCAAGGTTGCCAGGCGAGGGCGTGGCCAGCTTCAGCCAGGATGCCAGCGGGGTATAAAAAATAATCGCCAGCATCAGGGCTGTGCCGATATGGATCAGCCACATTACTTTGTCGCCCGCCATGCGCGCCAGGGAGTGCACGAAACAATCGTGGTCGGAGCTGTTGACCTGCACCAGAAACAGGTTGGCCACCATCATGATCAGCAGGCCCATGGATCGGGCCAGCGGCGCATTTTCCACCGCACCGGCCAGGAACCAGTGGTAGGTGCCAAAGGCAACGGCAAAGACCGCCAGCCCCTGCAACACGCTTTTTGCCAATACGCCGCGGCTGAGGATTTTTTCCTGCGGTGCGCGCGGCGGCCGCTGCATGATGTCTTTTTCGGCTGGCAGGCGCTCCAGCACGACCGAGCATGTGGGGTCGATCAGCAGCTCCAGCAGCATGACGTGGGGCGGCAGCAGCAGCAAGGCCACCGGCGCAATGCCCAGAAAGGGCCCCAGCAAGGCCGTCAGGGCGATGGGAATGTGGATGACAAAAACGTAGCCAATGGCCTTGCGGATGTTGTCGTACAGCCGCCTTCCATCGCTGATGGTTTCCACGATGGTGGTGAAGTTGTCATCCATCAGGATCAGGTCGGCCGCCTCGCGGGCCACTTCGCTGCCGCGCTGGCCCATGGCGATGCCAATATCGGCGTATTTGAGCGCGGGGGCGTCGTTGACGCCATCGCCAGTCATGGCCACCACGGCGCCATTTTCCCGGAACGCCTTGACGATCCGCATTTTGTGCTCGGGCACCACGCGCGAAAAAATCGATACGGTTTCGACCTTCTCCCGCAGTTGCGCGTCACTCATGCGGTCGAGCATTTCGCCCGTGATGAGGGTGCCATCGTGGGGCAGCCCCACTTTCTGGGCGATGGAGGCTGCGGTGACGCCGTTATCTCCGGTGATCATCACGACGCGAATGCCCGCCGTCCGGCACCGCTCGATGTCCCTTTTCACGTTTTCGCGCGGCGGATCGGCCAGCCCCACCAGTCCCAGCAGTGTGAGCGAACAATCGGTCAGTTTTTCTGGAATCTCTTCGTGCACGGCGTAACGGGCCGTGGCAATGGCGATGACGCGCAACCCGCCCGCCGCCATTGCAACCACTTCCTTCTCGGCGTGTTCCCGCTCGGCTTCGGTCAGGTTGCAAAGCGGAAAAATGCTTTCGGCGCTGCCCTTGGCGGCAAGCACAATGCCCGTTGGCCGCTGCCAGACTTGCCCCATCATTTTCAGTTGCGTGCTGAACGGGTATTTGACCAGCAGTTCGCCACTGAACAGGTGCTCGGGCGCAAACCCATGGGCCGCAGCATACGCCAGCATCGCCTTTTCCATGGGGTCGTGGGTGAAGGTTTCACAGGCCAGCCCCATGGTTTCAACCACGTCCCGGCTGTTGCCGCGGTACGCCCAGACATCGTGCACGGTCATCTGGTTGAGGGTGATGGTTCCGGTCTTGTCGGTGCATAGCACCGAGATGGCGCCCAGTGTTTCCACGCTGGGCAGCCGCCGGACCAGAGAATGCTTCTTGGCAAGCCGCCAGGCGCCCATCGAAAGGAAAATGGTCAAAATGACGGGAAATTCTTCGGGGATCATGGCCATGGCCAGCGTGATTCCCGAAAGGATGCTTTGCGTAATGCGTTCCTGGAAGGGGCGCCCGCCAAGGTTAAACCAGGTCAGAATGATGACCAGCACAAACAGCAGCCCGGCAATCAGGGCGCTGGTCTTGATCAGCTTGCCCGTCTGCTTTTGCAGCGGCGTGGGCTCCTGCGGCGCTTCATGCAGGGCCTTGCCGATCTTGCCGCGTTCGGTTGCCGCGCCAATCTTGTCAACCAGGATGATTCCCTGCCCTTGAACGGCCAGCGTGCCGGCATAGCAATAATCCTTGCGCCAATAGCCGGCAGGGGACTGTTCCGCCGAACCCCGCGCCACTTTCCATGCGCCTTCGGCTTCGCCGGTGAGGGTGGATTCGTCCACACACAAACCGCTCTGCTCCTGCACGTGGCCGTCGGCCGGTATCTTCACGCCCTCGTGAATCAGCATCAGATCGCCCGGAACCAGTTCGGTGCTGGCGATAAGCTGTTCTTTTCCATCACGAATCACCGTGATATGCGGCGCCGACAGGTCTTTCAGCGCATTCAGCGTCCGGTCTGTTTTCCATTCCTGAACGACTTCAATGCCAATCACGCCAATGACAAATATCAGCATGATGGCGCCATCTTTGGGCTCGCCCAGGATGAAGTAGATGGCGGCGGCGGCCAGCAGAAGCAAGAACATGGGCTCCTGCACGATATGGAATATCTTGTGCAGCAGGGTTTCCTTCTTTTTAAAGGCCAGCTCATTGCGGCCAAACCGCTGCTGCAACCGCCGGACTTCAGCACTGGAAAGCCCTTGATATCCACCCGCCATTGTGAAATCCTTTTTTGATTGCCCCGATGCGGCGTTCATCACCGCCCGGAGCCGCCAGAGAAAACGCCCACCCCATTTTCAGGCGAATAACGGGACGGTTTTGAAACGCCGCGGCAATTACCGTTGTACCAGCACTTCCACACGCCGGTTGCGGGCCCGGCCGGCTTCGGTGCCGTTGTCTGCAATGGGCTGTGCTTCGCCGTGGCCTTTCACACTCAGCAGTTTGGCATCGATACCGGCTTGCTGTACAAAGTAATCCCGCACGGCTTCGGCGCGGCGCTGCGACAGCCTGAGGTTGCTGGCATCATCTCCCACACTGTCGGTGTGGCCCGAAATGACCACCGGCGTACCGGCAAACTTTTTCACCCGTGCTGCGGCTTCGTCCAGCGTCTGGCGCGCATCGGGTTTAAGGCTGAATAAGCCGGTGTCGAACAGCACGGCGGCGTCAAGGGCGATTACCACCTGTTTGGGCGGCACGAATTCTTCAAAATCGTAGGCTCCGTCGAGCCGGACGCGGAATTCGAGGGTCTCGGGGCTGACGTCGAGCCGCAGGATCACGGGCTGGCGCTTGTCGAGCGTGCAGTTCACTACCTTGCGCGCGCCCAGCGAACTGTTGCCCACGTTGGTTTGGCAGATTTTTTCGGCGCGCAGCGTGTACACGCCGGCCCTGAGGGCCTCGGTGAAACCCGAAGCCTCGTTGCTGCCGTCAATGGTCAGCACCAATTCGCCCGGCCCGGCATTGAACGCGTAGTAGTACGACGCCGCCCTTTTGGGACCTTCGCCGCGGATGCGTGAGGTTTTCAAGCGCGTGGGTTCGTCAACATCGGTAGACCCCGGCCCGGTGACGCCGGATTGTGCAGAGACGCTGCCGCTGGCCGCTGCCGCAGGCCATTCGATGGCGCCATCGATGCGCACCGTGTAATCGATGCTTTCTTCCGCAAGATCGACCCGCAGCACCAGCCGGTTTGGCTTGCTCAGCGGGCAGTCGGCCGTTTTGGTTTTGTCCTCGGTGGTGTTGCCCAGCGAGATCTGGCACAGACTCTCGGCGCGCTCGTCGTACAGCGTCACGCGCGCGGCATTGGTGAAGCCGCTGCGTTCATTCTTGCCGGTGGCGGTGAGCTTGAGGGTTCCGGCCGGGGCGCGCAGGCTCCAGTAATAACTCACTTCCTTGCCGATGCCTCTGCCGCTGATCTCGGGACCGGTCAGGGGAGTGGGGGTATCGCGGTCACGCGAAGGCTCCGGGGCCGATGCCGCCTGCACCGGGGCCGAAACTGTCTGCATCGGTGCCGAGGCCACAGCAACCGCCGCCGAAGAAACATCGGCAGCCGCTGGCGCCGCCGCACTTGCGGCCGATGCCGCCGGGACTGCGCTTGCATCAAGCGGTTGCGTGGGCGCGGGTTGCTGGCCACAACCGGCCAGCGCCAAACCACCTGTTGCCACCAGCAACCAAGCGGCGCGCATTGACGCGCGAACCGATGGGCGAGCCTGGATGCCGGGAGAGGGGGAGGTGCACATCGTTATTCTCCATAAATAAAACAGCGTTGAGGGCGGGCCTTGCGAGGATGCCCTGGCGGGCTGTGGCCCGCTAATCCACGCACAAAGTGGGCTGCAACATGCCGTTCTTGATCTGGGTAAAACAACCCAGCGTGGGGCCATAGGTGTTGGGACATTTGCCGTTTGGGCGGGTGTTTTCCGGCCCATCGTGCAGGCAGATTCTGGCCGCGCACTGCGCGCCGTCGGTGCAGCTCCGGCCGCCATCGGGCGTTGGCTCCACGCAAAGCAGCTCCTGCGTCCAGCCCACCCGCTTCCAGGTGCCGCCGCGCTCGGTACACCGCGCGCGCGAATCAGGCAGGCACTTGCCATCGGGATACATCATCGACATTTCCCAGGTGCCGCCCTGGGCGGCGCAGGCCGTGCGCTGCCGGGCGATGTGCTGTACATCGGGCGCTTCGGGGCACGCAAACCGCATCTGGTCGGCGGCGTCAGCCAGGCGACCGCTGACGGCGGTAAAAATGCGGCAATCGCCGGTTTGCACCAGATAGTCGGGTGCGTTGTTGCCACCTGGCGAGGGCAACGGGGTGATGCGCGCCAGCGGCGCATCGGCCGTAGCGCCAGGAGCCGTCAGCAGCAGGCGCTGGCGGATTCGCACCGGGCCGCGGCGCAGGCCTTCAAGCACCCATGGCTGCGCAAAATGCTGGCGCACAAAAGCGGCCTCCACCGGCTGCCCGCGGCTGCCATCGATCAACAGCCGCCCCGGCTCTGCCGCTGCTGCCGGCTGCAGCACTCCGGCCAGCAGCACACCCCCGATGCCGCCACAAAAAAAATTCCATCGTCCCGCGTATTTCTTCATGACGAGCCCTTTCATCTGTCGACACCCGCTGCAGGCGGGGTACGAGGATGGACGCATGCGCATCACTGTCGCATGTGCATTTCGATGGGCTTGGGCATCCATTGTCCGAAGCACAAACCGGCAATAGTCTTATTGTGCACCTGGCGTTACCACTTGTAGCCGAAGGGGGCGCGCGCCCACCCGCCTCGCCGTTGCCGCTGGCCTGCGGGCAGGCTGCAACTTACTCCGGTTGACGCGTGGCCGTGGCCTCCATGGCGCGGCGGCCCTGCCAGTCTTGCACCCAGAGTGTGACGGTATGGCTGCCGGTCTGTTTGGCGTGCAGGCTGAACAGGTGGTGGTTTGCAGACGGATGGGGCCCGTCAGCCACCGCCCGGTTATCTGGAAAACAGCATCAGAAAGGCGTCCCACAGCCGCCCGAAGAAACCAGCCAGCGGCACATCCTGCAAGGGCGTGAGCGGCACGGTGGCAAGCGGCTGGCCGTTGAGGCTGACCGTGAAGGTGCCCAGCGGCTGGCCTGCGGCGAGGGGGGCGATGATCTTGCCGTCCTGCGCCACCGCCTGGCTGGCGATGTTGGCGCTCTGTCCGGCCGGAACGGCCACCACCACGGGCTGTGCGCTCCCCAGTCCCACGTTCTTGGCCTGGCCTTTCCACACCCGCACCTGCAGGGCGGCTTGTCCGGCGGCCAGCAGCTGCGCGTCTTCAAATGCGCCGTAGCCCCAGTTGAGCAGTTTCAGGGTTTCTTCGGCGCGCGCGGCCTCGCTGGCCGTGCCAAACACAATGGCCAGCAGACGGCGGCCCTGCGGTTGCGCGGCGGTGGGCCGTTTGGCCGTGGCAATCAGGTTGTAGCCGGCGGCTTCGGTGTGGCCGGTTTTCAGGCCATCGACGCTCGGGTCACGAAACAGCAGCAGGTTGCGGTTGCCCGCATTGGCCGCTGGCGTGCCGGGGTAGCGGTATTCCTTGAGCGCGTAAAAGCCCACATACTGCGGAAAATCAGCCAGCAGGCGGGTGGAAAGCAGGGCCATGTCGCGCGCGGTGGTGACGTGGCCCGGCGCGGTGAGCCCCTCGGGGTTGCGGTAACCGGTATTGCGCATGCCCAGGCGCTGTGCCGTGGCATTCATGTGCTGCACAAAGGCTTCTTCGCTGCCAAACAGCCCTTCGGCCAGCGCCATGGTGGCGTCATTGCCCGATTGCACGATCATGCCCTTGAGCAGGTCTTCCACGCGCACCAGCTGGCCAGGCTGAATGAACATGCGCGAGCCCGGCATTTTCCAGGCCTTTTCGCTCACGCCAAAGGTCTGGTCCATGCTGATCTTGCCGCTTTTGAGCGCGTCAAACACGATGTAGGCCGTCATCAGCTTGGTCAGCGAGGCCGGTTCCATCACGGCATCCATGTCCTTGGCGGCCAGGATCTGGTTGTTGGCGCCCACGTCGATGAGCAAAAAGCTGCGCGCCGCCAGCGGCGGCGGCGCCGGAAAACCCGGCTGAACCGGCGGCACGGCCACGGGTTCGGGCGCCGGGGATGCGGCGCTGGCGCGGGGCGCGGCAACCGCGCCGGCTGGTTGCGCCACGGCCGGCCAGGGAAGCGATGCGGTTGCAGTCAGCAGGAGGCAAGCGGCGCCAGCCACACGGGACCGGAAGGAGGAAGATGGAAAACAGGACATTGGAAAAACAGTCATCGTGTCCGTCCGCAACCCCACAGGGTTGCGCGCCGGACGGTTGTGTGATTAGACGGACGCCACCAGCAGGTGCTGCAGCACCAGGCGTTTGAGCAGGGGCAATTGTCCATGAAAAAAATGGCCGCCTGCCGGCACAACCGTGACAGGAAGTGTTTGTTGCGGCCGCGCCCAGTCCAGCACGTCGGCCAGCGGCACTACATCATCGAGCGCACCATGCAGCGCGAGCGTTCCGGCATGCAACCGGGCATCGACCGGCGGCACGGCAAAGCGGCTTGCCGCCGTACCCGCCAGCAGCAGGTGCCGCAGCCGGCGTTGTTCATCCGGCCGTTCAGCTTCGTGCGCCATCAGAACTTGCGCTGCGCTGCAGGCCACGAAGGCGCCAAACGAAAATCCGCCCAGAACCACCGGCTGGCCCAGGTTTGCGGTTTGCTCCAGCACGGCCAACAGGTCGTGGGTTTCGCCGCGTCCTTCGTCATACGCCCCGGCGCTGGCGCCCACTCCGCGGAAGTTGAAGCGGATAACCTTCCAGCC
>JAGPIR010000051.1 GCA_018054915.1 Allobrachymonas sp. | reverse complement strand
TTTCTGGTGTGCGGTAATACCAAATCCATTGACCGGCGGGCGTTGGCGCTTCGGCCGCAAGCGGCTGACCGTTCGGCGCGAGCACGAGTCCATTCGACAGGCGTTTAGCCCATGTTTCCCGGTCAATACCGGGAAACTGCGTGGCCAGATGATCAAGCAACAGGAGGTGACCGCCTCGCGCGGGCAGGTGCAGCACACTAGGAGGGATGCCATCCAGCGCAGGTGGACGCGTATGCTTCCATGGCGGGTGCCGCACGTCTTTGGCGGGCTGACACTGGGTCATGCGCCGAAAAGCGCACGCACATGTGCCAGATCCTGCGGTGTATCAATGCCGCGGCCCGGCTCTTGTTGCGTGATGTGCACGGCTATCGGGTAGCCATGCCAGAGCGCGCGCAACTGTTCGAGCGACTCGGCGATTTCCAGAGGCGCTTGGGGAAGCTGCGGAAACTGCTTGAGGAATGCTGCGCGGTAGGCATAGATGCCGATGTGGCGCAGGGGCTGCGCCGGATGTTGTTCCCAGACAAGCGCGCCGGCAGAAGGCGCATCGCGCCAGCAGGGAATGGCTGCCCGGCTGAAATACAGCGCCAGTTGTTGGGCGTTGCACACCACCTTGACAACGTTTGGATTGGCAAATTCTTCGAGGGTGTGCAGCGGATGCGCGGCTGTCGCCATGCTGGCGGCGGGCGTGCTGGCCAATTGCCGTGCCACGGCAGCTGGCAGGGTGGGATCGATCAGGGGTTCGTCGCCTTGGACGTTGACCACGATGGCGTCATCGGGCAATTGCAGCAAGGCACAGGCCTGCGCCAGCCGGTCGCTGCCGCTGGCGTGGCGGGAGTCGGTGAGTATGGCTTCGATACCGAAATCCCGGCACACCTGCACGATGCGTGCATGGTCTGCCGCCACGACCACGCGCGCAGCCGCATCGGCCGCGTCGGCTTGCATGACGCGCTGGGCCACGCGCACCACCATGGGGATGCCCGCGATATCGGCCAGGGGTTTTTCCGGCAGGCGGGTGCTCTGCAGCCGGGCCGGGATCAATACGGTGTGCGTCATGTTCCGGCAGGCGTCTGGAGGCTATTGCGTTCGGCCTCGATTTCGGCGTCGCTCAGCGGGCGGGCTTCGTTTTCGAGCAGCACCGGAATGCCGTCACGCACCGGATATGCCAGACGGGCGCTGAGAGAGAGCAGTTCTTGCTGGTTCGGGCGCCACAGGAGCGGGCCCTTGGTGACGGGGCATGCCAGCAATTCGAGCAGTTTGGTGTCCATGGTTCAGATGCGAAGCCGTGTTATATCCGGGTCATTCTAGGCGCAGAATTTCGTCTTGTTGATCTGTATCCGGGTCGATTGCGGCAGTTGGCCATGCGATGATTGTTCCGGTATGGCATTGGGTATGCAGAGACAAGCCGGTGTGAAAAACGCAGCCGGACACCTAGCTGTTCATGTGCATGGTTAGGACGCTTTCTTGTCCCCCGGCATGCGGTTGATGGCAGCGTTGATTTCGGCAATCGAACGCTCGATTTCGTCGTCGTTCATCATGCTGTCGTCTTCTGGCGTCAGCGAGGCAGACTGAATGGTGGACGCAAACACGCCGTCCAGAATGCTGTCGGTGATCACCTCCGAGTCATCCTTGACGCTGGGCATGTCCCAGCTGAGGGCGATTACGGTGGTGTTGTCGCACGTGGCGCCACCGCGGCGCAGGGACTCCTCCACCATTTCGGGCAATTCTTCGGATAGGGGGCGGTCAACATTGGTCAGATAGCCCAAAATTTCCTCATCGCTGAGGTTGCCCCACAATCCATCCGAGCACAACATGATCCGGTCTTTTTGTCGCAGCATCATGGGCAGGGAAACGTCAAAAATGGGTCGGCCTGGTGAGCCTAGGCAGGTAAACAGTACGTTGCGGTTGATGTTTTTGGTGTTTACTGCAAAAAATTCACCTTGCTCCATGTAGCTGTGATCCCGTGTGCGCAGCAAGAGTCTTCCGTTGCGAACGGCATACAGACGCGAATCGCCGCAGTGCACCCAAATAGCGTGGCCATTCTGCACCAGTACCGCCACGAGTGTCGTGCGCGGCGTATCGGGCAACCCCTTGTCGCCAGCATAGCGCACGATCCGGTGATGGGCGGTCAAGAGGCTGTCAGCAAGGAAATCCGCCGGTTTCTTGATGGTGGGGCGGGCCTGCTGTTGGAATTGCGCCGCCATGGTTTGCAGGGCCAGCTGCGCGGCAATTTCGCCATCGGCATGTCCGCCCATGCCGTCGGCCAGTACAAACAAGGCCGCATCGCGGGTATAGCAGTACCCCATGCGGTCCTCATTGTTTTGCCGGCCGCCCTTGCGGCTCAACTGGAATACATTGAATTTCATGAGCGGCCTGCGGACTGGAATAGACGGGACAGAGCGCTGGGTTTGCGGGTGGATTCGGAAGAAGACGATTCACCCAAGACACTGTCAAGAGGGCTCTTGATCCTGGTGGACAGCGGCCCTTCATGAAAATGCTTGGCGACATCGGACTCCATTTCCTTGACCAGGGCGTGCACCGACTGCGGGCGAGCCAGGGGGTCGAGCGCCATGCACCACTCCACCATTTCAATCAGGTTGTCGGAGTAGACTTTCCGCATCTTGGACAAAGCCAGACCCAGCCGGTCTTTCTCCAGCCGTTGCGGGGCGGCATTGGGGGGGTAGCCGAGCATGCAGACAAAAAAGCAGGCGCCGATGGCATAGATATCCGTCCAGGGTCCCAGTTCCCCCTTGCGCCGGTACATTTCTGGCGCGGCAAAGCCAGGGGTGTACATGGGGCGTACGAAATTGATTTCGTGGTTGATGACTTCGCGTGCGGCGCCAAAATCGATGAGCACGGCCTTGTCCTGATTGGTGATGAAAATGTTGGCCGGTTTAATGTCCAGATGCAGCATCCGGTGTTGGTGCACGATGCGCAATCCCGTGAGGATTTCCTCAAACAACGAATAAATGGTTTCTTCTTGGAAGATGCGCGGCCTTTTGAGGGAGCGAGCAATCAGCACGAACTCCTGCAACGAAGCGCCATCGAGCAGGTTCATGACCATGTAGACGGTTTCGTTCTCACGGAAAAAGTTGAGCACCCGCACCACCGAGGCGTGCGAAATTTGCGCCAGTGCGCGTCCTTCTTCGAAAAAGCCTTTCAGTCCCAGCCGGTACAGTGAAAGTTTGTCGGGTTGGATCACTGGATTTTTCTGGCCTTGCGCCCGCGAGCTCAAGGCGGATGGCAGATATTCCTTGATGGCCACCAGCCGGCCTTTTTGATCCACTGCCTTGTAAACCAGTCCAAATCCTCCAGCGGCAATTTGCTGCACGATCCGGTAGCCCCCCAGTGTGGTATCGGGTGGCAACGGGGCTGGTTTGACTTTTGACGTTGCGGCAGACATGCAATACGGAATCCAGCAAACACGAACCCTGCAGGAGGCTATACTTTCGCCGATTGGTGCCGTGCCTACAAGCAGGAGATTTCGCATGCCAGTTTACAGCATGACAGGCTATGCCTGTGTGCACTCTTCCTATCCGGAATCAGATGCCGGGGAGAAAGTCACGACATCTGCCCCGGCCGGGGCTCGCTGGCGTCTGGCGATGGAATTGCGTTCGGTCAACAGCCGTTTTCTAGACTTGACGTTCAAGTTTCCCGAGGAGTTCCGGCCTTTCGAGGCGGCCGCCCGCGATATGCTGCAAAAGCGTCTGCATCGCGGCAAGATGGAACTGCGTGCGCAGCTGGAATACTCCAGAAATGACGCGGGTGTGCGGGCCGAGGCGCCGGATGCGGCGGCATTGCAGCAATTGGTGCGCATTCAGGATCAGGTGTTGGCATGGTTTCCGAAGGCGGCTCCCCTGTCGGTTGCGCAAGTGCTGGAGGTGGCGGGGTCGGGTGCACCGGTTCTGGCTCCAGACGCCTTGCAGGACTGGCTGTTGCGGTGTCTGCACCTTCTGGTTGACCGGCTCCAGGCGGCGCGGCAGACCGAAGGCGAACAACTGGCACAGGGCTTGCAGGCGCGCGCGCAACAATTGCGTCAGTTGTGCACACAGGCCCAGCCACTGATTCCGCAGCTGATCGCCCAGCAGCGCCAGCGTTTTCTGGAAAAATGGCAGGAAGCCTTGGAGCAGGCCGCACTCGGCAACGTTGCGGCAGAAACGGCAAACGACCGCGCCCTGGCAGAGGCGGCTGCATTTGCCTTGCGCATTGATGTTGCCGAAGAACTGGACCGCATGCAGGCGCATCTGCAAACCATCGAAACCTTGCTGAGCCAGGGAGGGGAGCTGGGCAAGCGGCTGGATTTCCTGATGCAGGAACTGCACCGCGAGGCCAATACATTTGGCTCCAAATCGGCAAGTCTTCAAACATCGCACATTGGCATTGATATGAAAGTGCTGATTGAGCAAATGCGCGAACAGGTACAAAACATCGAATAAACCGTGACGCCTCATGAACAACGAATCTGCAACGGCCGACTATCCCGGAAACCTGTTTGTGGTCTCTGCTCCCAGCGGGGCGGGAAAATCCAGCCTGGTCAAGGCGCTGATGGAGCTGGACGCTGGTGTAAGGGCCTCGATCTCCCATACCACGCGCGCCCCCCGCGGACAGGAGCTCGACGGCAGGGAATACCATTTCGTGGATCCGCAACGCTTTGACCAGATGGTGGCGCACGGCGAATTTCTGGAATGGGCCAACGTACATGGCAACCGCTACGGAACCTCCAGGCAGGCTGTCCTGCAAGTGATCAGTTCAGGTCAGGACGTGATGCTGGAAATCGATTACCAGGGGGCCCTGCAGGTGCGGCGGATCTTTCCGCAGGCCATTCTGATTTTCATTCTGCCGCCGAGCTGGGAGGAGTTGCGGGCCAGGCTGCAACGCCGGGGCGAAGACAGTCCCGACACGATTGAGCAGCGCTTGTGCAATGCCCGGATCGAGATGATGCAGGCCAGGGAATTTGATTTTGTTATAATCAATCAGTTATTCGAACGGGCCTTGTTTGACCTCAAGGCTATCGTGCACGCGCAACGCCTGAGATATGTTGCGCAGTGTCGCGCCCGTACTGCCGTGTTTTCGGCCCTGAACATTCACTGAATTCCTGGTCTATCCAGGCTCTGGAGTCTTTTTCCTATGGCCCGCATCACTGTTGAAGATTGTCTGGCATCCATTCCCAACCGTTTCCAACTGGTTTTGGCGGCTACCTACCGTGCCCGCATGCTTAGCCAGGGACATTCCCCGCGCGTGCAGACCCGAAACAAACCTGGAGTGACGGCATTGCGTGAAATTGCCGATGGCAAGGTTGGTCTGGAAATGCTCAAAAAGGTGCCGGGCTGATCACATTGGCTGGACGCTAGCAAGATCATTCGCTAGGCAAAGGGCGTCCATGGGGCGCCTTTTTTCATGGGTTTTGCGAATCAGCCTCACCAGACCGTCCGCGTTGACGGAAACACCGGCCTTTTGGCAAAACGCAGGAACGCGTCAGCACAGTGGGGATGACACGGAAGTGACGAGGATGGCATCTGGTGCTTTCAGGTACATTGCGGGATTAACTGTGCGGACGTTCCGGTGGCAGCGTGATGTTGTCTAGTCCGGGATGGCGCCTGGCACACTTTGAAACGAACTTTATTTTTCTGGAAATGCAATCTTCCATTGTCCGCTTTGCCGGCCGTGCGGCCAGCCAGTTGCGCCCAGTGCGCATCATCCGTCACTACACACGCCACGCCGAGGGTTCGGTGTTGATCGAATGCGGTCAAACGCGCGTTCTGTGCACCGCTTCTGTAGAGGAGAAAGTGCCGCCTTTCAAGAAGGGGAGCGGGCAAGGCTGGGTCACGGCCGAGTATGGCATGTTGCCGCGGGCCACGCACACTCGTAGCGACCGTGAGGCGGCCAAGGGCAAGCAGTCTGGCCGTACGCAGGAGATTCAGCGCCTCATCGGCCGTTCCTTGCGCGCAGTTTTTGATTTGCAGGCATTGGGCGAGCGCACCATCACGCTCGATTGCGATGTGCTCCAGGCCGACGGCGGCACGCGCACGGCGGCCATTACCGGCGCCTATGTGGCTGCACAGGACGCCGTGGCACGGCTTGTGCAGGGCGGTGCACTCACTGGTAATCCGATCCGTGAGGCCGTGGCGGCAGTTTCGGTGGGCATTGTGCAAGGCCAGGCGTTGCTGGATCTGGAGTATGAAGAGGATTCTGGTTGTTCCACTGATATGAACGTGGTGATGGCCGTGGATGTGGCTGGGCAGGCGCGTTTTATCGAAGTGCAGGGCACAGCCGAAGAGGCTCCCTACACCCGGGCGCAGCTTGACGCCATGCTGCAGCTGGCGGAACAGGGCATTCTGGAGTTGACGAACCTGCAGCAGGCGGCGCTGGCTGCCGGCGGGGGAGCGGTCGCATGAAAATCGTGCTCGCCAGCAACAACCGGGGCAAGCTTTCCGAATTGCAGGCGCTGCTGGACGGCTTGGCTGTGGAGCTGATACCCCAGGGAGTACTGGGTATTCCCGAGGCCGAAGAGCCTTTCCATACATTTCTGGAGAACGCCCTGGCCAAGGCGCGTCATGCCAGCGCCCATTCCGGATTGCCGGCCATCGCCGACGATGCAGGATTGTGTGTGGACGCTTTTGGCGGTAAGCCGGGCGTGCAAACTGCTTACTACGCCACCGGATTCGGCTACGAAAAAAACGATGCCAATAATGTACGGGCGTTGCTGGAGCAAATGCGGGATGTTGACAACCGCCGCGCGGCCTTGGTGAGCACACTGGTGGCTGTGCGCAGTCCGGATGACCCTGAACCGCTGGTGGCCACGGGCCGTGCCACAGGTGAAATTGCGCGCTTGCCAGCAGGCGAGGGTGGATTTGGCTTTGATCCGGTGCTGTATCTGCCCGAACTGGGCAAGACGTTTGCTGAGCTTTCGGCGGACGAAAAAAACCGTCGCAGTCACCGCGGCCAGGCAGCCCGGACGCTGGCGGCGTTGTTGCGCAGCCAGTGGCTGACAGGCGTGGCCACCCAGACGGCATGATCGCGGCCATGGAAAGAGGGGCTGGCGGGCAGAGGGTAGCAACCGTCGACCATTACCTGCGACCGGGGCTGTTGCAACTGCAGGCCTTGCCGCCGCTGGCGCTCTACATCCACTTGCCCTGGTGCCTGCAAAAGTGTCCGTACTGCGATTTCAATTCGCACGGTCTGCAAGGCGCCACAGATGCTCCGCCAGAAAAGGAATATCTGTGCGCCCTGCTGGCAGATCTGGAAGCTGCGCTGCCTCTGATCTGGGGCAGGCCGGTTTACAGTGTATTTTTTGGTGGCGGAACGCCCAGTCTGTTCAGTCCTGATGCCATTGCCGAGCTGCTCGCGGCGGTTCGGGCCCGGCTGCCCCTGTTGCCCACCTGTGAAATCACGCTGGAAGCCAATCCGGGAACATTTGAGCAGCAACGGTTTGCCGCTTTTGCACAGGCGGGCGTCACGCGTCTGTCGGTTGGTGTGCAGAGCTTCGACGATACCGCACTGCGGGCCATCGGCCGGGCGCACAATGCCGTGCAGGCGCGCGCGGCGCTTGAAGAGGCGGCCCGTTGTTTCAGGACCTTCAATCTCGACCTGATGTATGCCCTGCCCGGGCAGACCCTCGGTATGTTGCAGGCCGATCTGGCGCAGGCGCTGGCGTTTGCGCCGCCGCACCTGAGCATTTACCACCTGACGATCGAGCCCAATACCGCCTTCGCTGTGCGCCCGCCGCGCAACCTGCCCGACGACGATCTGGCATACGACATGCTGGATGCGATCACCCGGGCCACGCACCATACGGGGCTGGAGCGTTACGAAGTCTCGGCTTATGCGCGACCGGGGCACGCCTGCGTGCACAACCGAAATTACTGGGAGTATGGTGATTAATTGGGGAT
>JAGPIR010000050.1 GCA_018054915.1 Allobrachymonas sp. | reverse complement strand
GCAGGCTGCTCCGCTGCTGGCCGGACATGAAAAAATCGCGGTCATCGGTATTCTGCGCCGGGGAGCGCCCTTGGCCGACCGGCTCGTGGCCTCTTTGAAAAAGCAGTTCAACCTGCCGGAACCTTTGCGGCTTGACCTCAAAGTCAAGCGCTACGCCGACGACCTGACGCTGCTGCACCCGGAAACGCAATTGACGGAACAAGCCGGCCAGGCCGGGCTGGAACTGAAAGGCTATGTCCTGCTCGTGGTGGACGATGTTCTTTACACCGGAAATTCGTTGTTGCGCATCATTGAATGGCTCAATGCCAAGTCGCCATCAGCCATCTACACCGCCGTTCTGGCGGACCGGCACGTATCGCAATTACCCATACGCGCGGACGTGACAGGGGTGCATCTGCAGGTCGCGCCGCCCGATGTGGTCGAATGCCATGTGCCACCCTACGAGGCACTGTTTCAGATCGAAATATTGAGGCTGGATCATGCGGTTTGAAAATCGTACGGATGCCGGACGCCAGCTGGCTGCAAAACTGGGCGCATACCGGGGCACGCGCCCGTTGGTACTGGCCATTCCCCGTGGAGGGGTGCCGCTGGGCCGGGAAGTGGCCGACGCCCTGGACGGCGAGCTGGATGTCGTATTGGTGCGCAAGCTGGGTGCGCCATACAACCCCGAATTTGCAGTGGGCTCCGTGGGCGAGTCGGGCAAGGTGATCATCGCCGACTATGCCGGGCGCGCCGGTGCGGACGACCGCTATCTTGCCGACGAGGCCAAACGCCAGTTGGCACTTATCCGCAAGCGCCGCGCACAGTACGCCCCCTTGCACACATCCATCAGCCCAAAGGGCCGCACCGTCATCGTGGTGGATGACGGTCTGGCCACCGGGGCCACCATGCGCGCGGCACTGGACGAAATACGCAGCCAGAACCCGGCCCGGCTGGTCTGCGCCGTACCCGTCGCCGCGCCCAATGCTGCGGCCTACGTGCGCCCGTTCTGCGACGAATGGGTGTTCCTGGCAGTCGAGCCGGATTTCGACAGCGTAGGCTGGTTCTACCGGGACTTCAGGCAAGTCGAAGATGAAGAAGCCGTTGCACTGCTGGCCCAATCGGGGAACCCGGCCGGCTGACCGTTGCAGCGCCATGCAGGCGCATGGACCCGCCCCATTCCACCGCGCCAACCGGCATGCGGCGCGCTCTTGAAAGCAGCCAAGTCCTGAAGGAGCCAAGCAGCAGCGCGGAAATGGCCGGCGCAATTTTCGGCCGACACACAGAATGCCGGACATTTCCATGACCGGCGTGCGCCACCGGAGCGTGTTGCCCCTACAATTGGGCACTCTGACTGGCTGGGCATATCTGTGTGTCCAGCCCGGATCGCGCGGCTGTAGCTCAGTGGATAGAGTATTGGCCTCCGAAGCCAAGGGTCGTGGGTTCGATCCCCGCCAGCCGCGCCAACCATCTTTAACCCATTGATTTACAATGGGTTTCCACGATTGGCACGCGCTGCCACATCGCCTTACCACAAAAGAGGCAAGCGATGGAGGGTATTTTTCATCGTGGTGGCATTTGGTGGTCCGCTTGGCAGTGACCGCCCGGCTGCGGCCCCAAGCAGGTCGGCGCGAGTTTATACAGTCAACGAGGACACACGATCATGCCGTTGGCAAGCTAATAGCCACAGTCTTGCTCGCTGAGTGGCGACGCAAGTTGCTTGAGCGGGAAAGGCAAAGTTTAGACAACGACAGACTGCTGCGCTTCGTTGAAGGTAGCTGCACTAAAGATCATGGCAGCATCATTTGCCTTCGATCAACTCGCCGAACAGCTCCTTGGCTTTGGCATCGGTCAGCGCAACGCGGCCTTGAGCGGTGATCTCATACACCCGCCGATCTCGGTGGCCAGTGCGCTCATCGCGTGATACGAGATAGCCTTTTTTCTCCAAGCCGTGCAGCATCGGATACATGGTGCCCGCACTGATCTCGTAACCATGGTGTCGCAGTTCCTCGATGATGCCGAGGCCGAAGATGGGTTCTTTGGCTGCGTGGTGCAGGATGTGCAAACGGATCAGCCCGCCGTAAAGGTCCTTGTCAGTCACGCTCGACATCTCACAACGCAACGCTCAACAGCCAGCCGCCGACGCCACTACCAACTACGACCAGCCACGGCGGCAGCTTCCAGAACATGAGGGCTACCAGCGCCACGAGGGCCAAGCCGAAGTCTTGCGGCGCGTGAACCGCGCTCGTCCAAACCGGCCGGTAGAGGGCAGCCAGCAACAACCCAACCACGGCCGCATTGATGCCAGACAACGCTGCTTGCGTCCTCATATTGCGACGCAAGCGTTCCCAAAATGGCAAAGCACCAACAACCAGCAGGAAAGACGGTGCGAAGATCGCCAGCAGGCAGATCATGCCACCGAGCCAGCCAGTAGGTATCTGGTTTATTGAAGCGCCGAGAAACGCCGCGAAGGTCAACAGAGGACCAGGCACGGCCTGCGCGGCACCGTAGCCCGCCAAGAACGCATTACTGACCCAGCCGGAAGGCACGACCTCGGCTTGCAGCAAAGGCAGCACGACGTGTCCCCCACCAAAGACCAGTGATCCGGCCCGGTAAAAGGCATCCACCATGGCCAGCGTCTGATTCGGGAACATCGCTGTCATCAAGGGCAGCCCAATCAACAGCGCAAAGAACAGCGTCAGCCAGAGCAAGCCAACGCGACGCCGCATAACAATCGGCAACGGGTCATTCGCTGCCCCCTGTAGGGGTCTGAACAGCAACAAACCAATGATCGCTGCAATAGCGATGACCCCCACTTGCCCCCAAGCGGACGGCACCAGCAGCACAAAGCAAGTGGCCGCAGCCATGATGCTGATGCGCGGTGCGTCCGGACAGAGATTGCGAGCCATTCCCCATACGGCTTGCGCAACCACCGCCACGGCAACCACCTTCAATCCGTGAAGCACCCCAGACGGCATCGCATCTCCGTAACTGGCGATGCCCTGGGCAAACAGAATCAGCGCAACTGCTGATGGCAGCGTGAAGCCCGCCCACGCGGCCAAGGCTCCGGCATAGCCGGATCGGGACAGCCCGAGCGCTATACCGACTTGGCTGCTGGCCGGCCCCGGCAGGAACTGGCAGAGAGCGACTAAATCTGCAAAGCTGCGTTCGGTCAACCACTGCCGCCGCGTCACAAACTCATCGCGAAAGTAGCCCAAATGGGCAATCGGGCCGCCGAAGGAGGTCAGGCCCAGTCGGAGAAAAATCAGAAAAACAGGCCAGGGGCTGTGGTCTGTCTTGGTGGTTTCGGTCATGGTCGCATTTTGATCTGTAGCGTTGTTGGGAGACGATAATCGAAATACGATAACGATAGGCATACCGTCATGGAACTCGTTCTGATCGGCGTTGCCCCCCTGCTGACATCCGGGCTGACCATGCTCTCCGGCTTCGGCTTGGGAACGATCCTGATGCCGGTGTTCGCCCTATTCTTCCCGTTGCCGCTAGCCATCGCGGCGACTGCTGTGGTGCATTTCGCCAACAACCTCTTCAAGTTTGGGCTGATAGCCCGGCAAGCCGATTGGCCAGTAGTAGCAAAGTTCAGCATGCCAACTTGCTGCTTTAAGCGTTCACACCCCCTGCGAGAGCGCCTGCACAGGCAGGCCCTCGCGCGCAGCCAGGCCATTCATTGTTTGCGTCCGATCTGGTCAGCCGCCGGCCAGGTCCTACAGGATGGGGCAATCGGGGCGCTCGTCGCCCTGGCATCTCTGCATCGTTGCACACTCGTATACTGATCAGAAGATTTTTCTGACCGTTTTAATTTGTATGCACAAACAGCGTTCGCTGCATCCTTCAGTAATTGTGGTTCTGGGTTTCATCGGGGTGATTTTGCTATCTACCCTGGTGCTGATGCTGCCAATCTCACGGGCCGAAGGCACCTCGTCACCCGATTTGATGGTTGCATTTTTTACCGCAGTATCAGCCGTATGTGTCACTGGACTCACGATAGTGGACACAGGCACCTACTGGAGCACGTTTGGTCATGTGGCGTTGCTTGTGATGTTCCAGATTGGTGGCTTGGGCATGATGGTTTCTGCCACGTTGCTTGGTTTGTGGGCGGCGCGTTCGTTACGATTGCGCATGCGCATGCTTCTGCAGTCTGAGACACGCGCTTTGTCGATGGGTGATGTGAGCGGGGTGTTGCGCGTCGTTTTAATTACTACGCTGGTCATCGAATCCACAGCCGCATTGTTAATGGCACTAAGATTTGCCGGCGCCTACGACAGGGATTGGAACGAGGCGGTTTGGTTGGGACTGTTTCACGCTGTATCAGCATTCAACAACGCAGGATTTTCAGTTTTTGCAGGCAATCTTTCTGGTTATGCGGGGGATGCTTGGATTCTTGTACCAGTGATGCTGTGCGTCGTTATTGGCGGCTTAGGGTTCCCTGTGCTTTTTGAACTCTGGCAGCGTGTGTGTACAAAGGGTACGTTTCAACGGTTAAGTACTCATGCGCACATCACGCTGGTGGGCAGCTGCATTTTGCTGGCGTTGGGCCTTGTGGGCATCTTGGTCTTTGAATGGAACAACTCTCGTACGCTAGCACCTCTGGGTTCGGTGCACAAATGGCTGGCCGCATTATTTACGTCGGTAGTAGCACGAACAGCAGGGTTTAACGTAATCGACCTCGGTGCGTTACGGACTGAATCGTACATTTTGCATTACTTGCTGATGTTCGTGGGAGCTGGCAGTTCCGGTACTGCCGGTGGTATCAAAGTCACCACATTAGGAATTCTTTTGGCAGCTGTCTGGAGTGAATTGCGTGGGCATACGGATGTCGAATTCGCCGGTCGCCGCATCGGCTCTGCTGTTCTGCGACAAGCCCTAACTCTGCTGGTACTTGCCTGTGGCCTGATCGTAATAGCCAGCTTGGTCATCATGCCTATGGTTGACCTGCCTTATGAACATATCATGTTCGAAATTCTTTCTGCCTTTGGAACGGTGGGTGTTTCGGCCGGAATTACCGCACAACTGCCTCAGGCGGCGCAGTTGATCCTAACTGCGCTTATGTTCATTGGCCGAGTTGGCGTGGTCACGCTTGGCGTTGCTCTTGCTGTTCAACCGCATCGCGCCAGCTATCGTTATCCAGAGGAGAAACCAATTGTTGGGTAAATTGATCGGGATATTTAGCGGTAAGAAACGTTTTGCCGCTAAAGATGAATCTGATTCAATCATGGTGATCGGCTTGGGTCGCTTCGGAACTTCCGTCGCCAGTTCGCTAGTACAGCTTGGACACCAAGTTCTTGCAGTAGATGCCAATGCAGAACGGGTCCAGAGCTTGGCCGATGAGTTGCCGCACGTTACTCAGGCCGACACCAGCGACCCTGAAGTATTGAAACAACTCAGTGTGATGGATTTTGCACATGTGGTGGTCGCGATTGGCCACGACATGGAAGCTAGCGTTCTTACAACTCTCAACCTTAACCAGATGGGCGCACGGGATATTTGGGTAAAGGCCAACTCCGAAGCACATGGCCGAATCGTGCAGCGCCTGGGTGCTCACCATGTGATCTTTCCTGAGCGCGACATGGGCGAACGCGTGGCACATCTGGTGACAGGCAAGATGATCGACTTCATCGAATTTGTCGACGGTTTTTCCATTGCCAAGACCGGCACGCCAAAAGAATTGCACCATCAAACGCTGGCTGAATCAGCGGTACGCAGCCGTTTCAACATCACCATTGTTGGTGTCAAGCGCAACAATATGGATTTTATATATGCCCGTCCAGAAACCATATTGCAACCCGAGGACTTGCTGATTGTGGCAGGAAGCACACGCGATGTGGAAAACTTCGCCGCACAAACTGCGCTCGGAATGTCAACATCGAAAATACCATCACTACAGAATTGATTTTATTTTTACCCGTTATTTTTGCGGTCGATTTTCAATCTGATAAATCAATACCAATTGCACGTGACATGCTTTGTTGCAGCTTTATGGGACCTCATTTTTCGGCATATGTACATTGCTTGTAATACCGAATGGTAATTTAGTTTATTTGAAACCCCATCGAATTTATGATCCAGTTAGGTTATCGAGGGGAGCTTCAAAGATTAAAGTCCCTTTTTTTCAAACCAGGCAAAAAGGGAAAGACCAGCAATCCAGAAAAGTGCGACGAGCAGCCAAGCATTGATGCCTAGGGTCTCAGGCAACCCAATCTTTCCCCAATCAGACCATGCTAAGACACTGTCTTTGAGCGCAGGGTACATATATGCATATAGGCCCGCGCCAGCAATCATGCCGGCAATGGCAAAAAATGCATGCCACCGACCCTCACCCAGAGCACCTACCGATGTCCCCGGGCAGAAACCCATGAACGCCCAACCAGCGCCGAACAGTGCGCCACCAACCAAGACGGCACCCCAGTTCATAGGTTTGTGGCTGAATTTGAGTACGCCGAATTGCTGCAACAAAAGCAAACCGACCATGCCAACCAGAATGGCTGAGAACATGAACTTAACAATTGTCATGTCCTTCAAAAGCATGGCCTGAACCTGCTTGTCAAAGCGAAGCACGCGACCTTTTTGCAACAAAAAACCAAATACGAAACCGGCCAACAAACCAAGCCACAATTGCGCGTTCATTGTGCACCTCCCCGATAGACCAAACGAGCCACAACGATACCTGCACCAAAGAACATGACCATCGCTACCAAGGAACTTACGGACAATTGCATCATGCCGCTCAGGCCGTGTCCACTAGGGCATCCGTCGGCCATGCGTGCGCCGACCATGGCGACGATGCCTCCGAAAAATGCAGCAATAGCCCGCTTTGAAAGTGATGCTCCAAAATGCTCCTCCCAAAGTGGAGGCACAGACTCTATTCGAAAACTTTTGTCCATCAATGATGAAAACAAGGCACCCAAAAAAATGCCGACAAGCACCATGAACTGCCAATCCACCTTGATGCCGGTGCTTTTGAAATACTCATTGCCTTCGACACCTTGCGCAGAAAACAACTCCAGAATAAAACCAGCAAACCGGACAAATGTTGTTGAAGCACCCAAGTAATTCGTTTTGCCGCCTATAACGGTTGTGAGGACAGCTGAAACTACTGCCAGCACACCAACTAAAGCGCCAGCAATATATGGACTCCACCCTCGGTTAGTTTTCAAATTTATCTGATCAGTTGTCATGTCAGCCTCCTCGATAAAAATTTTTGAATTCTAACAAATACTTGGCCAGTGGTGCAACTTGCCCATATCATTCTTTTATGCCAAGATGCATAATTTATTAATCAGTCCTCCTCCTTCCCACTGGCCGCTCCAAGATGAAGCGCCTTCTCATCGGAGGACGAGTCCGGCTTTTCGACTCGTTTTATACCCACAACCTTAAATTTGGCAAGTGGGCTATTACAGACTGTCCAGAGTCAATCGCAGTTAACCGTCCGAGCGACAGCGGAGATCGCATCGGGCATTCGATGATCTACCGCTTGCACGCCCACCGTGCATTCAAGACCGGGTACTCAACATGGAGCCAGACCAGATTGTGATCAAACGGTCCCCCTTCTCTAACTGGGAGACCCCCTCCCCCTCAAGGTGCCGCTCTTGGCAACCATGCCGATAATCAAAACCTGTTACTATAATTTTAAAGATGCATATTGCATAATTTTATAAAGGTTCGCATGGCATCACAAACCGTTCAGTACTTCGCCGCCGTCATCTTTGCACTGGCTTTGGTGCACACCTTCAGCACCAAGTATTTCGAGCACCTGGCGCATACCATCCCCAGACATGCAGGCATCTTTCATCTGCTGGGTGAGGTAGAGGTCGTTTTTGGGTTTTGGGCCATAGTGCTGGCGCTGGCGATTGCCGTCGTGGACGGCGGCCAGTCATCGCTCCAGTATCTTGAGTCCCGCCAATACACCGAGCCATTATTCGTCTTTGTGGTGATGGTGGTGGCTGCCTCACGTCCGG
>JAGPIR010000049.1 GCA_018054915.1 Allobrachymonas sp. | reverse complement strand
GCATTTGCAGTTGTTTGCAAATGTCTTGTCCCTGCATATTGGTCGCAATTGGTATCTGTGCACGGATCCCGGCGCCGCTTTTGCGTGCGAAAAGGCTGAAAAAGGCCGGGCGCATGGGCGCCCGGCCAATGCGGGCCTCTCAGTCCGCTTGCTTGCGCAGGAAGGCCGGGATTTCGTAATCGTCCAGGCCGCTGGAGGACAGCTGGCTGACGCGCACGGATGCCGGGTTGGCCGTTTCACCCGAGACTCGGCCGGTTTGCCAGACGCTGGCGCCTACATTGCCAGCAGGAGAGACGTTGGTCATAACTGGAATGGCTACACCTGCAGGAGGTGTGGATACAGCCGCGGGCACGAAGCCGGTCAGGTCATCAGTGCCCGTACGGCTGATGACCTGCATGGGAGGGACATTGCGCCGCGCTCCTTGCCGGCTCAAGCCTGTTGCAACCACAGTGACGCGCACACTGTCACCCATGGCGTCGTCATAGGCAGCGCCATAGATGATGTGGGCGTCCGGTGAGGCGTAGGCGCGGATGGTGTTCATCGCCAGCTGTGATTCCTTGAGCTTGAGGCTGCCTTTGGCGGCCGTGATCAGCACCAGCACGCCGCGCGCGCCTGAGAGGTCAATGCCCTCCAGCAGCGGGCAGGCCACGGCCTGTTCGGCGGCGATGCGTGCGCGGTCGGGGCCGCTGGCCATGGCTGTGCCCATCATGGCCTTGCCGGGTTCACCCATCACGGTCTTCACGTCTTCGAAGTCGACATTGATCTGACCGTATTCGTTGATGATTTCGGCAATACCACCCACGGCATTCTTGAGCACATCGTTGGCATGGGCGAAGGCTTCTTCTTGGGTGACGTCGTCGCCGAGTACTTCCTGAAGTTTTTCGTTGAGCACCACGATCAGTGAATCGACGTTGGCTTCGAGTTCGGATACACCGTTATCAGCGTTGGTCATGCGGCGGCCGCCTTCCCACTCAAACGGCTTGGTGACCACGCCAACAGTGAGGATGCCCATTTCACGCGCCACGCGCGCAATCACCGGCGCTGCGCCGGTGCCGGTGCCGCCGCCCATGCCAGCGGTAATGAACACCATGTGCGCACCGTCGAGAGCGCTGCGGATTTCTTCGAGTGCGCTTTCTGCGGCATCGCGGCCCTTGTCAGGTTTGCTGCCGGCACCAAGGCCCGAAGTGCCCAGCTGGATGGTGTGGTGCGCGCCGCTGCGGCTGAGCGCCTGCGCATCGGTATTGGCGCAGATGAACTCCACGCCGTTGACACTGCGGTCAATCATGTGCTGCACGGCGTTTCCGCCGCCGCCGCCCACGCCCATGACCTTGATGCGGGTGCCAGCGTGGAAGTCTTCGTTTTCGATCATTTCGATGGGCATGTCGCTCTCCTTGTAATCATTAAATCATTGAAAAAACGGTTTTCGGGTGATGCAGCCATATAAATGGGCCGTGCTGCAGCGAAAGGATTCAGATGGGCGGTTTTGATGATGGCTCCTCCTTTCCTTTGTAACGGCTGCACCAGTGCGGGTAGGGGCTTGTACGGGTGCGTCGGGTGCGACAGTTCAGGGATATGGCGCGCATGTCAGAAATTTCCTACGATAAATTCCTTCAGGCGAGCCAGCCAGTTGTTGCGGCCGGTGCTTTTTCTGGTGCTGGCGTAGCCCCGTTGCTGTGCAAGACGGGCATCCTCAAGCATGCCCATGACGACCGAAGCTCGCGGCTGCGTCACCATGTCGGCCAGGGGGCCGTTGTATTGGGGCTCAGCCACGCGAACGGGTTTGAGGAAAATGTCTTCGCCCAATTCGATCATGCCCTGCATGAGGGCGCTGCCGCCCGTGAGCACCACGCCAGATGAGACGAGGTGCTCGAAGCCGGAGCTTTGCACTTCCTTTTGCACCAGCGAAAAAATTTCCTCAATGCGTGGCTCAATCACGCCGGCCAGAACCTGCTTGCTCAACAGCCGCGGCGGGCGGCCGCTGAGCCCGGCCACTTCGATGTGGGTTTCGGGGTCGGCCAGCAGTTGCTTGGCGCATCCGTGTTGCAGCTTGATGTCTTCGGCGTCGTCGGTAGGGGTCCGCAGCGCCATTGCGATGTCGCTGGTGATCAGTTCGCCGGCAACCGGCAAGACGGCTGTGTGACGGATGGCACCGCCCGAGAACACGGCGATGTCGGTGGTTCCGGCGCCGATGTCCACCAGCACCACGCCCAGCTCGCGCTCGTCCTCGGTCAGTGTGGCTAGACTGCTGGCCAGCGGGTTGAGCATGAGGTGATCCACTTCCAGGCCACAGCGCCGCACGCACTTGATGATGTTTTCGGCTGCGCTCTGGGCGCAAGTGACAATGTGCACTTTCGATTCCAGCCGGATGCCGCTCATGCCGATGGGCTCCTTGACTTCCTGGCCGTCGATGATGAACTCTTGTGGTTCCACAAGAAGGGGGCGCTGGTCGGTGCTGATGTTGATGGCGCGCGCCGTCTCCAGCACTTTTGCCACGTCGGCCGGGGTGACTTCGCGATCACGCACGGCTACCATGCCCACCGAATTGCGGCCCCGGATGTGGCTGCCGGTGATGCCGGTGATCACGCGTGTGATCTTGCACGCGGCCATGAGCTCGGCTTCGCGGATCGCCTGTTGGATGCTTTGTACGCAGGCTTCGATGTTGACGACCACGCCGCGTTTCATGCCGCTGCTGGACGAGACACCCAGGCCGAGCACCTTGAGTGTGGAGTCGGGCTGTACTTCCGCCACCACACTCATGATCTTGCTGGTGCCAATATCGAGCCCGACGATCAGATCCCTGTATTCCTTGGCCACGATGTGTTATCTCCTGCCTGTTTCCGGCTTTGTGCCGGCAGTTGCTGCGTTGAATGTGGCCAGACCCTTGAGCCGCAGGGCATAGCCCGATTTGTAGCGCAGGTCGGCGTATTGCACGTCTCCCATGCCCCGGTTGTATCGGGCCACGACCGGACCAACGGTCTGCACGAATTGCTGCACGCGACGCGCCAATTCTTCGGGTGCCGCATTGCCCAACGCCAGGCTGGTGTCCTGGTCGAGTACGAGCGACCAGCTGCCGCGCACATCCACCGCCAGCCGGGCGATGCGGCCGTGTACGGGTGCAAACAGGGGGTTGAGCAAGTGGTAAGTGGTCAGTACCTGTGACGCCATGTCATCCGGTCCGTTGAGCTCGGGAAGGTTTTCACGCAAGGCCTCATCGGGGTTGGCATCAAAAATGATCCCGTCATTGCTGAGCAGGCGAAAGCCGTTTTCCTCGTTGCCCCAATAAGCCGCTTCCTGGTGTTCCTGCAATTGCACTACCAGCTGACCGGGAAAAACACGGCGCACAATGACATGCTGCACCCAGGGTTGTGACTGGAAGGCCGAACGTGCCTGTTCCAGGCGCATGGTGAAGAAATTGCCATGCAACTGCGGCAGTACCTGGCTGCGCAGATCGGACTCGCTGCTGTGCATGGTTTCGCCAGTAATGTGAACGCTTGTGAAGTTGAAAGCCGGTAAATGAACGAACCGCCAGACCGCTGCCGCCGCGCCCACGAGCAGCGCCAGCAGCGTCAATGCTGCGGCAGCGCCCTGCATCAGCCGGGTGCTGATGGAAATGTCGGCGGATACGGTTTCGTTCATGGCAGGCAGTTTTTCCTCATGTGTGTGTGGCGTGCCCGGGCAGGGCGTGATCCAGTGAAGCGTCGGCCAGGATCATCAGACACAGGTCAGCGTATGCGATGCCTGCTGCGCGGGCGGACATGGGCACGAGCGAATGGCTGGTCATGCCCGGCGACGTATTGATTTCCAACAGGAAGGGTCTTTGGTCGCTGGCGCGCAGCATGACGTCGATGCGGCTCCAGCCGCGGCAGTTCAGGGCGCGATAGGCGTGAACCGCCGTTTGCTGAATGGCGCGCTCCATCTGTTCGGGCAGACCGCTGGGGCAGGCATATTGCACTTCGTCGGTGAAGTACTTGCTCTGGTAATCGTACTGGCCTTGTGGCGCCATGATGCGAACCAGGGGAAGGGCGCGTGCGTTTTCCCCTTGGCCAATGACCGGGCAGGTGAGTTCTTCGCCCACGATCAGGTTTTCGCACAGCATCGCGCTGTCCATGTGTGCCACCTGTTGCAGCGCCTGCCGCACTGCGTCGGCATCCATGGCCTTGAACACACCAATGGAAGAACCCTCATGCGGTGGCTTGATGATCATCGGCAGCCCCAGCTGCTCCACGGCTCGGGTCACGTCTTTGTCGCGCCATTGGCCGGCTGCCAGTTCAACGTGGCGCGGGGTGGGAATGCCTTCGGCCAGCCAGACGCGCTTGGTCATGGTCTTGTCCATGGCCACGGAAGAAGCCATGACGCCCGGACCGGTATAGGGAATGCCCAGTAGCTCCAGTGCGCCCTGCACCGTGCCGTCTTCACCGAAGCGGCCATGCAAGGCAATGAAGCAGCGGCCGAACCCTTGCTGTTTCAGGGCAAACAGGTTCTGTTGTGCTGTGTCAAAGGCATGCGCGTCCACGCCTTTGCTCAGGAGCGCTTCCAGTACGCCCTGGCCTGACATGAGGGAAATTTCACGTTCGGCAGAATGTCCGCCCATGAGGACGGCAACCTTGCCGAGGATTTTGGGATCAATCGGTTTCATTTCATTCCTTCCTGGCCTGCGCCGTCGGTCAGCCGTCCGGGAACCGAGCCGATGGAGCCGGCGCCCATGCACAACACCACATCGCCGTCGTGCGCCACAGCGTGCACGGCAGCGGGAAAGTCAGTCACGTTCTCGACGAATACGGGTTCCACCTTGCCCGCCACGCGCAGGGCGCGCATGAGGGCGCGGCCATCGGCGGCGACAATCGGTTCTTCACCTGCGGCATACACCTCGCCCAGCAACACCATATCGGCCTGGCCGAGTACCTTGACGAAATCCTCGAAGCAGTCGCGCGTGCGGCTGTAGCGGTGCGGCTGGAATGCCAGCACCAGCCGCCTGCCAGGGTAGGCGCCGCGTGCCGCAGCAATGGTGGCGGCCATTTCCACCGGATGGTGGCCGTAATCGTCGATCACGAGAAAGCTGCCGCCGCCCTGTGCGGGAACCTGCCCATAGTGCTGGAAGCGCCGCCCCACCCCCTTGAAGCCGGCCAGGGCGCGCAGCATGGCGTCGTCGGCAATGTTGAGCGCCTGGGCAATGCCAATGGCCGAAAGGGCGTTGAGTACGTTGTGTTCGCCGGCAAGGTTGAGCACAACCGGCAGATCAGGAAGCGCCGCGCCGTTGCGGCGTTGCACGGTGAAACGCATCTGTCCGTTTTCGGCATGCACGTCCACTGCCCGGATTTGCGCATCTTCGCTCATGCCGTAAGTGGTGACCGGACAGGTGACCTGCGGCAGGATGTCGCGCAGTGCCGGGCTGTCGATGCACAGCACGGCGTGGCCGTAGAACGGCATGCGGTGCAGGAAGTCGACAAAGGCCTGTTTCAGGTTGCCGAAGTCATGGCCGTATGTTTCCATGTGATCGGCGTCGATGTTGGTGACTACCGCCATGATGGGCAACAGCTTCAGGAACGAAGCGTCGGATTCGTCGGCTTCTACGACGATGTATTCGCCCTTGCCCAGGTAGGCATTGGCGCCCGCGCTGTTGAGCTTGCCGCCAATGACGAAAGTGGGGTCCAGGCCCGCTTCGGCCAGCACGCTGGTAACCAAACTGGTGGTAGTGGTTTTGCCGTGCGTGCCCGCAATGGCAATACCTTTGCGGAAACGCATCAGTTCGGCCAGCATGAGCGCGCGGGGAATCACCGGAATGTGAGCGGCTCGCGCCGCCACGACTTCGGGGTTATCAGCCCCGATGGCAGTGGAGGTAACCAGCACGTCTGCGCCCTGGATATTTTCGGCGGTATGACCCGAAAACGTGCGCACGCCCAGATCGGCCAGGCGGCGGGTGGCCTGGCTGGCCGTCAGGTCCGATCCTGAAACGGTATAGCCCAGGTTCAGCAGGATTTCGGCGATGCCGCTCATGCCCGAGCCGCCGATGCCGACGAAATGGATGTGTTTGACGGCATGCTTCATGTGGTCAACTCCTCGCAGGCCGCCACGATCTGTTCGGTGGCGTGCAATTTTTCCCTTTGCTTGGCCTTGCTGGCCTTCTCCAGCAATTCGGCGCGGGTGATGTGTCGTAAAAAATCCGCCAGCCATTGCGGCGTGAACGCGGATTGGGGCTGCAGCCAGGCGGCGCCATGATCGGACAGATAACGCGCATTGCCCTTTTGGTGATCGTCCACCGCATATGGAAAGGGTACAAACAGGGCGGCAGCGCCCACGGCGGCCAGTTCGGTCACGGTGCTCGCGCCCGCGCGGCAGATGACCAGGTCGGCGTCGGCAAAGGCCTGCGCCGTGTCGTCGATGAAGGCAACAAGCTCTGCCTGAACGCCTGCCTGGGCGTAGGCAGTCCGCAAGGCGTCGATGTGTGCCTCCCCGCTCTGATGGAGCACGTGCGGACGGCTTTCCGGAGGCAGCAATGCAAGCGCCTGGGGCACGGTCTCGTTGAGGGCGCGCGCCCCCAGGCTGCCGCCCACCACCAGCAGGCGCAGCGCGTCGCTGCGGTTTTGCAGGCGTGCAACCGGACCGGGTTGCTCCAGGAAGGATTGGCGCAGGGGATTGCCGATCCACTGGACTTTGCGGCTGCGATTGCCATTGGCGCTAGCCGTCGGGCCCAGCACATCGGGATAGGCGGTGAATACCTGTCGCGCAAACGGCATGAGCCTGCGGTTGGCCATGCCAGCGACCGAATTTTGCTCATGCAGCAAGAGCGGGATGCCGGCCAGGGCCGTTGCCAACCCGGCTGGAGCGGTGATGTAGCCGCCCATGCCGATGACCACCTGCGGCCGCACGCGCCGCAGCACGGACCGGCTTTGGAGAAGAGCCTTGAGCAGACGCCAGGGCAGGCCGGCGATGGCGGATAGCCCCTTGCCGCGCACGCCCTGGAATGGCACGCTTTCAAACGGGTAACCGTGCGGCGGAACGATGCGGCTTTCCATGCTGTGCGGCGCACCCAGCCAATGGACGGACCAGCCTTTTTCGCGCAGGGCATGGGCCACGGCCAGGCCCGGAAAGATGTGGCCGCCGGTGCCTCCGGCCATGATGATGGCTGTTTTGCGGGACAGGGTGTTCATACACTGCCCCTTTTCATGAGAATGCGGTTTTCATAATCGATGCGCATAACCACTGCAAGGGCAATCATGTTCAGCAGAATGGCTGAGCCGCCATAGCTCATCAGCGGCAACGTCAAGCCTTTGGTGGGTAGCGCACCCAAGTTCACGCCGATATTGATGAAGGCCTGGAATCCGATCCACAATCCGATTCCCTGCGCCGCCAGACCGGCAAAAGTCCTTTCCAGCGAAATGGCCTGGCGTCCGATGTCGATGATGCGGCGTGTGAGCCAGAAAAATATCCCGATGAGCAGCACGATGCCGGAAAAGCCGAGTTCTTCGCCGATGACGGCCAGCAGGAAATCGGTGTGGGCTTCCGGCAGCCAGTGCAGTTTTTCCACGCTGCCGCCCAATCCGACGCCAAACCAGCCGCCACGGCCTACCGCGATCAATGCATGGGAGAGCTGGTAGCCTTTACCCAAGGCGTGCTCGGCGCTCCAGGGATCAAGGTAGGCAAAAATGCGTTCGCGCCGGAATGGCGAGGCGGCGATGATGGAAGCGAACACCAGGACCAGGATGGTCCCGATCAGGAAAAACATGCGTGCGTTCACGCCGCCCAGGAACAGGATGCCCATGGCCACCACGGCGATCACGAGAAAAGCGCCCATGTCTGGTTCGGCCAGCAGCAGGGCGCCCACCACCGCCATGGCCAGCGCCATGGGCGCCACCGCCCGGACGAACCGTTCGGTATCTCTCATGTGTCCGGTTTTTTCCTGGATGTCCATTTTGCGCCGGATGTAGTCGGCAGCGTACAGGACGGTGGCCAGCTTGGCCAGTTCGGAGGGCTGGAAATTCATCACGCCTAGGC
>JAGPIR010000048.1 GCA_018054915.1 Allobrachymonas sp. | reverse complement strand
GACAAGCACCGGTGCGTTCAAGGTCCGCTGATTGGCAGCCTTTCCCCTGTTTTGCTATCGAATATTACTTGTTGCGTCTTTCCGTTGGAACCAGGAAAACCATCAAAAACGGCACGCACCAAATAGGGCATGACCACCGGCAACGCCAATGGCCGGCCCGTATACGAAGCGCTGGCGTCAAAAACTGCAGGGGCTGCAGCATGCGGCGTGGCCGATTGTCCCCGGTCAGCGATACGCAGACGTAAGCGGTAATGCTGAACGGGCCGCATCACTGTCCTTGCACCCCAATCCGACATGCTGCCGTAATAATCACCCCAGGGGGCATACGCAAACGGCCCGTAACTCCAGTGAAACCATCTGTAACTCATGCCCACACCCAACATGGGACGGTATCCCGGCACGAACTCCTGCACCATGCCGCTGCGCGAATGTATTTCCATGCTGACGGTCATGCGCGCATGATCCTGCCTGACGGCAGGCACAAGCCCTTGCGCCTGAAGGTTCCGCTCCAGGTATCCGGCATAAGTGTTGAACTCCAGACCGGACAGCGCAATCGCCTCATCGGCAGGAAATGGCTGCTGTTGACGAGCCACGGGCAATGGCGCATCTTGCATTTCCTTCAATGCGGGCACGATGGCATAGGTTGCGCCGCGGGTATTTGCCGGCCACTGGTGAAAGCGCGTCACGCTGGTTTCCAGCCGGGTGGCGCACCCTGACAGCAAAACCACCAGGGTCCCCACAACTACAGCAGACCATCTCCTGGCAGAAAGAAAGAAGCTGTTGATTCTCAACGAATGCGCCATGGCATGATCCTCCTTCATATAGGAGCTTTGTACCGCAAACACCTGCCTGTGTACAGCCCCAAATGAATCAGGAAAATGTCTTATTGCTGCGACCAGTCCACTACGCCCCACCACCAGGTCGCCAGCACCAGCAAGCCAAAAACGATGCGATACCAGGCAAACGGGATGAAATCATTGCTGGAAATGAAGTGCAGCAGCCAACGCACGCACAGCCAGGCGCTGACGAATGCCATCAACAGCCCGACCAGAAACACCGGGACAACATCCATGCTCAGCACGGCATGCGCCTTGTACAGGCTGTAGACACCAGCGCCAATCAGCGTGGGAATGGCCAGGTAGAAAGAAAACTCGGTAGCCACCTTGCGCTCCAGCCCACAGAGCATGCCGCCAATGATGGTCGCACCGCTGCGGCTCGTGCCAGGAATCATGGCAAAACATTGCACCAGACCGACCTTCAATGCATCCCAGGGCGTCATGTCTTCAACGCGGTAGATGCGGGCCGCTTGCTGACGCCGTTCGGCCCAGAGAATGACGAAGGCGCCCAGAATGAACGTCACCGCCACCACCAGCGGCGTGAAAAGGTGCTGTTTGATGACCTTGCCAAACAGCAAGCCCAATACCACGGCAGGCAAGAAACCTATCAATATGTTGAAAACGAAACGCTGGGCTTCGTGTGAACGCGGCAAGGCCACCATGGTGGTACGGATTTTTTGCCAATAGACGAGGATGATGGCGAAGATTGCCCCGGTCTGAATGGCAATGTCGAATGCCTGGGCTTTTTCCTGCCCAAACGGGGGGGCGGCAAAATTCAGCAGCGACCCCATCAGGATCAGGTGTCCGGTGGAAGAAATGGGAAGAAACTCGGTCAGTCCTTCCACGATGCCCATAAGGGCCGCCTTGAACAATAAAAGGATATCCACGCCACTCCCGGCAGATGTTGGTAAATCGAGAAGAGGATTATCCCAAAGCCGGCTGGTTGTCCAGCCGGTCTCAATAAAAAAACCGGGCACAAGGCCCGGTTGTAAACCATAGTCAGAGAGGCGGTGACAATCAGTGCGCCGACGCTTCTGCTGCTCCCAGTCCGGTTTCCGAACGCACTTCCTGCAATTTGTAGGCTTCGCGCTCCTGTGCGGCCCGCTGGCTCTTGTCGGTAATGGAGAAGAACCAGATCCCCAGGAAGGCCAGCGATATCGAGAACAGGGCGGGTGATGTGTACGGGAATGGTGCGGAACCTTTGGCATTGCCGAGCACGGCCTCCCAGACCGACGGAGAAAGCACGGTCAGCACCACCGATGAAACCAGCCCCAGGAAACCGCCGATCACTGCGCCACGCGTGGTGCAGTCTTTCCACAACACGCTCATGAACAGCACCGGGAAATTCGCAGAAGCCGCCACGGCAAAGGCCAGAGAAACCATGAAGGCAACGTTCTGCTTTTCAAACACGATGCCCAGCAGCACGGCAACCACGCCCAACGCCACCGTAGTGATGCGCGAAACGCGCAATTCGTCCTTGCTGTCGGCATGACCCTTCTTGATAAGCGTGGCGTACAGGTCATGCGATACAGCCGATGCGCCAGAGAGCGTCAAACCAGCCACCACGGCCAGAATGGTGGCAAAGGCCACGGCCGAAATGAAGCCCATGAACACGTTGCCGCCAATGGCAGAGGCCATGTGCACCGCCGTCATGTTGCCGCCGCCTTTGAGAGCGCCCTTGGCATCCAGGAACTGCGGATCGGCGCTGACGAAAATAATGGCGCCAAAGCCGATGATGAAGGTCAGGATATAGAAATAGCCGATCCAGGTGGTGGCCCAAAATACGCTTCTGCGCGCCTCTTTGGCGTTTGGAACGGTAAAGAAACGCATCAGGATGTGCGGAAGACCGCAGGTGCCCAGCATCAGCGCCATACCAAAGCTGATGGCCGAAATCGGATCCTTAATGAAGGTACCTGGAGAAAGGATGGCAAGGCCGCCTTTGGCCGCTTCCTCTGCGGTTTTTCCGGATGCCAGCAAGGAAGAGGTCTTGATTTCAACCGCCTTGGCGAACATGGCCTCCAGGTTGAAACCAAACTGCCAGAGCACATACAGCGCCATGATGCTGGCTCCACCCAGCAGCATCACCGCCTTGATGACCTGCACCCAGGTCGTAGCTGTCATGCCGCCAAACATCACATAGGTCATCATGAGGACGCCCACCACAATCACTGAGGTGGTGTAGCTCAAACCAAACAACAACTTGATGAGCTGGCCTGCACCCACCATTTGCGCAATCAGGTAAAACGCCACAGTTACCAGCGTACCAGAGGCTGCAAAGGTGCGGATCGGCTTCTGCTGAAAACGGTAAGCCGCCACGTCAGCAAACGTGAACTTGCCCAAGTTGCGCAACCTGTCGGCCATGAGGAACGTCAGAATTGGCCATCCAACAAAGAAGCCAATGGAATAGATCAGTCCGTCATAGCCCGTGCTCATGACTGCCGCGGTAATACCGAGGAAGGATGCCGCAGACATGTAGTCGCCAGAAATTGCCAGGCCGTTGGTAAAGCCGCCAATGCCACCGCCGGTATAAAACGCAGCAGCCGACTGGGTTTTCTTCGACGCCCACTTGGTAATCCATAGTGTGCCCGCAATGAAAATGCCGAACATCGCAACGGCTGTCCAGTTGGTACTTTCAGCCGGCGCAGGAGCGGCCGTCTGGGCGTGCGCCAAACCGCTTGCCAGCAATGACGCAATGGGGAAGGAAAAGAATTTTTTCATTGCTTGGCTTCCTTGATGATTTCTTCGTTGAGACGATCGAACTCACCACTGGCACGACGGGTATAAATGCCAGTAAGTATGATCGGGAAAAAGATCACAGAAACCCCGAGCGGGATGCCCAAGGTGGTAATGGCGCTGCCCAGCGGACGTGCCAGCAATTCCTTGTCGAAAGCAATGAGCGCAATAAAACCGAAGTACAGCACGAGCATGATGATGCTCAAAATCCAGCTGAAGCTGCCGCGTTTGGTCTTGAGCTCCTGGTATTTCGGATTTCGTCGAATCCTCTCCACTACCGGGTCATTCATGGTTTGTCTCCATAAAGTTGATGGGGTAGGGTGATAGTGAGTAGCCAAGCATGCGCTTAACTTACAACCGCTGATCTTTCAGGGTGAACCCAAGGGTTGTCGATGATGGGAATAACCCGGAAATAGCGATATAACAACAAGGCAGAAATCACAACTTGCACGCCATGCCCAACGCTTTCAATTTTTCTGTTTCGCCCTTTCACAGCCTCACGCCCTCAGAACAGACGCTGGTACGCGCTTCGGTAGATATTGCCTACTTTCAGGCGCAAGAGGTCATCATTGAAACCGGGTCCGCGCCGTCTGCCCTCTATTTCATCATCAAGGGGCAAGTTGCACAGATGGAGGGCAGCAACACCGTGCACATTTACGGCCCGCAGGACAGCTTTGACGGGCGCGCGCTCATGGCCGGACGCAGCAGCCACCGTTTCGTGGCGCGCGAAGAAGTGCTCGCCTACATCCTCGACCAACACACGGTCCAGACCCTCATTGCAAGCAACGCCACCTTCAGCGCCCTGCTGTTTGCCGGCCTGAGCGAGAAACTCCAGGCTATTTCCCAGCAAAGCGTTCTTCACGAGATGCAGTCACTGACACTGGCCCGTGTCGACAGCGCGGTCCTGCACGCCCCGCATTATGTGCAGGCCACGGCTTCGGTTGCCGAAGTGGCACGCCTGTTCCATACCGAGCGCATCAGCCATGTCCTGGTGCGTGATGATGAAACGTCGCCGTCCCGGCTCGGAATCTTTTCCACCACCGATCTGCCTGCAGCCATCACACTGGGCCTGCCGCTCGGAACCCTGCCTGTCGGACAGCTTGCCACATACACCCTGGTCATACTGCGACCCGAGCAACGCATGGGAGAAGCATTGACAACCATGCTGCGCCATCGCATCCACCGCGTGGTTGTGTCCGACGGCGATCACGTCCAAGGCGTCATCGAATCATTGGATGTTTTCAGCTATTTGTCCAATCACTCGCATCTCATCCTTACGCGGATCGGACAGGCCACATCCATTTCCGCCCTAACAGCCACGGCCACCCAGACAACGAAAATGGTGCAACAGCTGCACGTCAATGGCACCGACATCGGGCTGATTGGCCGGCTGGTGCAGCAAGTCAACGCACGCCTGTTCGAACGCACCTGGGAACTCCTGGCTCCCCCGGATCTGGTGCAAAACAGCTGCCTCATCGTCATGGGCAGCGAAGGACGCGGTGAACAATTGTTCAAGACCGATCAGGACAACGGACTGATCCTGCGCGACGGCTACACCCCCCCAACAGACATCGAGGCAATCTGCGAACAGTTTGCGCAGGCGCTGGAGTCTTTCGGCTATCCGCCCTGCCCCGGCGGGGTCATGCTGCGCAATCCAGTCTGGCGCCTTCCCGTGAGCGCCTGGCAGGCCCGTTCACGCCTATGGCTGGCAAAAGGTGAAGAACAGGACCTGATTGATCTGGCCATCTTTCTGGATGCCCAAGCTGTGGCTGGCGACCCCGCCTTGCTCGCCCAGGTGCGTGACACCATGTGGCAACTTGCCACCGATAGCGATATCGTGCTCAACCGCTTTGCCGCCGCCACTCTGGTATTTGGGGACGGCGACATAAACTGGCTGGCGCGGCTGTTCACTCAAGGCGAAGAACATGAACGCCTGCACATCAAGAAGATGGGTATTTTCCCCATCGTGCAGGGTGTGCGCAGTCTGGCGCTGGCGCATCGCATTCAGGCCACAAGTACGGCAGACCGGATCGAAGCGCTGGTTCAACAGGGGGCGTTGCATCGCCGCTGGGGCGACAACCTGATCAACAGCCTGTATTTTTTCATGGGCTTGCGCCTGAAAGAGGGACTGAACGAACTCGCCAGGAAATCCGCAAACAGTGAAACGCTGGACGTACTGCATCTCAGCAGCCTGGAGCGTGACCTGCTCAAGGATGCCCTGGGCATTGTCAAGCGCTTCAAGGCGCTGGTGCGGCAGCGTTTCCGCCTGCAGGAATAAGGGTTGCACCATGTCCATCCCGGTGTTTTCGCCCCGCCTTTGGTGGTCTTCACTGCGGCGTCGATGGGATCTCAGGCATTTACAGGCGCCAGAATTTTCCTATCTGTTCGATCCGCCACCGGAAGACGAGTGGGTGTGCATCGATTGCGAGACCACGGGGCTGAACGTGGCCAGCGATGCGATTGTCTCTGTTGCTGCGGTGCTTGTCCGCGGTCAGCGCATCTGCACCAGTCAGCGTCTTGAACTGGTGGTACAGGCCAGCCGCAACGTTCCAGGGGAAAGCATCCGCATCCACCAGTTGCGCCAGGCCGACGTTGCAGCGGGCGTGCCGCTGGAACAGGCCATGCGCGCTTTTTTGGGCTTCATCGGCAGCCGGCCGCTGGTAGGGTATTACCTGGAATTTGACGTAGGCATGATCAACCGCGCCATTCGACCCCTGCTCGGCGTCGGCCTGCCCAACCGGCAAATCGAGGTCTCGGCCCTGTATTACACCTACAAGTTGCGCCAGCTGCCTCCCGAACAACAACATGACCTGGCCGGAATCGACTTGCGCTTCGACACGTTGATGGCAGACCTGGACCTGCCCGTGCGCTCCGCACACAACGCCCTCAACGATGCAGTCATGGCTGCATTGGCATTTGTCAAACTACGCAAACTGCTGGCGGACTAACCCGGTCTGTTTTGCTCACGCGCATGCTGCCGGTCTTCTCGAAACGGGCATGCCAACTCAATGCCTCGCTCAGCAGATGCGGCGTATGCTTGCCAGACGATTCGCGCAGCGCGCGCTCATAATAGTCAGTCAGCATGTCGCGATAATCAGGGTGGGCACAGTGGGCGATGATGAGCTTGGCCCGTTGCTTGGGAGCCAGGCCGCGCAGATCGGCAAGGCCCTGTTCAGTCACAACCACCTGCACGTCGTGCTCGGTATGGTCCACATGACTCACCATCGGAACGATGCACGAAATTCTGCCGTTCTTGGCAGTTGATGGCGTCATAAAAACCGAAATATAGGCATTGCGCGCAAAATCGCCCGAACCGCCAATGCCGTTCATGATGCGCGTGCCCATGATGTGCGTTGAGTTGACGTTGCCGTAAAGATCGGCCTCAATCATTCCATTCATGGCCAAGACACCCAGCCGCCGGATCAGTTCTGGATGGTTGCTGATACCTTGGGGTCGCAGCATGATACGGCTGTGCAACTGTTCGATGTTGTCTTCAAAATACTGCAACCCTTTTTCACTGAGGCTGATCGCAGTGGCGGACGCATGACGCAGTTTGCCGCTGGCGATCATTTCCAGCATTCCGTCCTGCAACACCTCGGTATAGGCCGTCATGTTATTGAACGGGCCCTTGTTCAGTCCTGCCAGCACGGCGTTGGCGATGTTGCCCACACCCGACTGCAGCGGCAGCAGGTTCTTGGGCAAACGACCCAGTTTCACTTCATGGTCGTAGAACTCCAGCAAATGCTCCGCAATCCTCTCCGAGTCAGCATCAGGCGGAGAAAATTCCGTATTGCGGTCGCTGGCGTTGGTTTCAACCACAGCCACGACTTTTTTCGGATCCACCCGCAAATAGGGCACACCGATGCGGTTGTCGCTGTGCGTCATGGAAATCGGCAAGCGATGGGGTGGAAGCTGCTTGCCGTAGTACACGTCGTGCATGCCGTCGAGGTGGAGGCTTTGGCGGCTGTTGACCTCCAGAATCACCTTGTCGGCCAGTTCCATCCAGGTCTTGTTGTTGCCAATCGACGTGGAAGGCACCAGGGAGCCGTCTTCCAGCACAGCCGTGACTTCAATCAAGGCGACATTGAGCTTGCCGTAAAAACCGAACCATGCGTGCTGCGCCACATGGGACAGGTGAATATCAGCATATTGCATGGTGCCTTCATTGATTTTCTGGCGACACACCGGATCGGACTGATAGGGCAGGCGCATTTCAATGCCGTTGACCTTGGCCAATGCGCCGTCAAGTTCGGGTGCAGTGGAAGCACCCGTCCAAACGCCAATGCGAAACGGCTCGCCACGCGCATGTGCAGCCTCGATGCGTTTGGCCAGCTCCACCGGAACCACCTTGGGATGACCCGATCCGGTGAAACCGCTCATTCCCACATTGTCACCCGGCATGATCTGGGCCGCAGCAGCTTCGGCCGACATGATTTTTTCTCGAAACAACGGGTGCATGAC
>JAGPIR010000047.1 GCA_018054915.1 Allobrachymonas sp. | reverse complement strand
CGCGTACAAAATGCGGCGCTGCACCGGTTTCTGGCCGTCGGCCACGTCGGGCAAGGCACGTCCTTTGACCACGCTCAGGGCATATTCGAGATAGGCGCGCCGGGCATAGTCGGCCAGGTGAGGCGTTTCGTCACCGTTGCTTCCGTTGGCGGGCGGGTGGGAATCGAATGCAAACAGGTCGGGGGATGACGGATGGGACATGCGAATTAAGAAAGAAGTAAAACGGATTGGCCGTCAGGGCGCAGAAGCCGGCTTGATGGTGACATCGGCTCCCAACTCGGGCGGTGCCAGGCTGTCGGCAACGGCAATTTTTTCGGCAACTGTGTCTAGTGCTGAAGGGGGGTCGCCTGGCTTTTGCGCCTTGAGGGTCAGCTGCGCCGGCAGCGTGCCGGATGGCGTGCGCACGGATTGGCTGGGAACGGTGCGGGCGCCGGCCAGTACCACACGTTTGCGCGAACCCGCGGGGGTGCTTCGGGCGGGTGCGCCAGGCGCCGTGCCTGCGGCCACCCATTTGTGCGAAACGCCTGGCTGCAAGGTTTCATAGATGGCCATGACCGTGCGCACATAGCCCTGTGTTTCTGCGTATGGGGGAATGGCCATGCGTTTGCTCACGGCGCCAGGGCCGGCGTTGTATGCGGCTACGGCCAAGTGGGTGCGTCCGCCAAACTGCCGCAGCAACCGGCCCAGGTATCGGACGCCCAATTCGATGTTGGTGGACGAATCGGTGAGTTTGTCCGCAACCGTCTTCCGGGTATCGTCGCGCAGCCCCAGAAGGCGCGCCGTATCGGGCATGATCTGCATGATGCCAACCGCTCCGGCCGGGGAAACAGCCCGTGGATTGAAGCCCGATTCGGTTGCAGCAATGGCCTTGATCAAACTGCCATCGATTCCGTGGCGCGCGGCCTCCTTTTGCAGGATCTCCCGTACCAGCAGAAAAGCCTTGGATTGGTTGATCAGGGCCACCAGGCGGCGGGCTTTCAGTCCGGCTGCCGCATCGGCCGCCGGGTTGAACGCCAGGCCGTATGCTGCAACGGCTGTCTGCGCGGAGCTGGAAAAACCGTCCGACGGCAAGAGAGCGGGAGTGTTGCCCGTTCTGAAATACAGCTGGTACCGGTCATCGAGCGGGCGTGTTGAGAAGTGGGTGATGCCCTGATCATCGACGTATCCCCATACATCGGCCTTGGCCGCTGGCGTCGCTACAACGGCCAAGGCCGCGCACAGCAGCGCCGCAAGCACGGTGCGTCCGGGCCGATTTGCCACAGCGTCCGGGCTGCGTTTCGTGCAAGGCGGGGAGTGCATCTCAGATATCGATCGCTACCGCGTTGGCAAATGTTTCCATTAGCTCGCGCCGTGCCGCTGCTTCGCCCTTGCCCATCAGCCGGGCCATATGGGTGCTGGTTTGCAGCCAGTCCAACGTGCCGAGCCGCACTTGCAGCAGACGCCGGGTGTCGGGATTGAGTGTGGTTTCCCACAACTGTTCGGCGCTCATCTCGCCCAGGCCCTTGAAACGCGAAATGGTCCATTTGCCTTCACTGACGCCTTCCTTGTGCAATTTGTCGAGAATAGCCTGCAACTCGCGTTCATCCAGGGCATATTCTCTGGAAGCTGGCTTTTTCCCGCGGGCGGGGGTGTCAACACGAAACAGCGGTGGACGCGCCACATACACATGCCCTGCCTCGATGAGCCTGGGGAAATGCCGGAAAAACAATGTGAGCAGTAGCACCTGGATGTGTGAGCCGTCCACGTCGGCATCGCTGAGAATGCAAATTTTGCCGTAGCGCAGGCCGGATAGATCCGCGTCGTCGCTGGGTCCGTGCGGATCAACGGCAATGGCCACGGCGATGTCATGCACCTCGGTGTTCTTGAACAGCAGGTCGCGCTCGACCTCCCAGGTGTTGAGCACTTTGCCGCGCAGGGGCAGGACGGCCTGGGTTTCCTTGTTGCGGCCCATTTTGGCACTGCCGCCGGCCGAATCGCCTTCAACCAGGAAGAGTTCATTCATGGCAATGTCGCGGCTTTCGCAGTCCGTGAGCTTGCCCGGCAACACGGCCACACCGCTGCCCTTGCGTTTCTCGATTTTCTGGCTGGCGCGCTGGCGGCTTTGCGCCGCCTTGATCACCAGCTCCGCCAGTCTCCTGCCGTGGTCGACATGGGCGTTGAGCCACAGCTCCAGCGCGGGGCGCACGAAATGGCAAACCAGCCGCAGCGCGTCGCGGGAATTGAGCCGTTCCTTGATCTGCCCCTGGAATTGCGGGTCCAGCACCTTGGCCGAAAGCACGTAGCTGGCGCGCGCAAACACGTCTTCGGGCATGAGCTTGACGCCCTTTGGCTGCAGTGCGTGCATATCGATGAAGCTCTTGACCGCCTGAAACAGACCTTCGCGCAAGCCGCTGTCGTGCGTGCCGCCGGCCGTGGTGGGAATCAGGTTGACGTAGCTTTCTCGTACCGGCGCACCTTCTTCGGTGAAGGCGACCGCCCACTGAACGCCTTCGCCTTCTGCAAAGGTGTCGGACTGGTTGTCAACGTAGCCGTCGCCTTCAAAAACCGGGATCATGGGATCGGCGGGAAGCGTCTGTTCCAGGTAGTCGCGCAAGCCGCCTTTGTATTGCCAACTCTGGGTATCCTTCTTTCTTTCGTCGGCCAGCTGCACCGTCACGCCCGGCATCAATACCGCCTTGCTGCGCAGCAAATGCTCCAGCTCGCCCATGGGCAGGGCGGCTGACTCGAAATATCCGGGATCTGGCCACACACGCACGGTGGTGCCGTGCTTGCGGTCGTTCTCAGCCTGTTTGCGCTGATGCAATTTTTGCGCCACGTCGCCGCCTGCAAATGTCATGGTGGCAACCGTGCCTTCCCGGTAGCTGGTGACTTCCATGCGCCGGGACAGGGCATTGGTCACGCTGACACCCACGCCGTGCAGGCCGCCGGAAAAGCTGTAGGCGCCAGCTTTGCCCTTGTCGAATTTGCCACCTGCGTGCAACTGCGTGAATACCAGCTCAAGTACGGACGCCTTTTCTTCGGGATGTAATCCGAATGGAATGCCGCGCCCATCGTCTTCCACACTGATCGATCCATCGGCGTGCAGGGTCACGCGGATTTTTTTTCCGAAACCGGCCAATGCTTCGTCTGCGGCATTGTCGATCACCTCCTGAAGGATGTGCAGGGGGGTGTCGGTTCGGGTATACATGCCCGGCCGTTGCTTGACGGGTTCCAGTCCTTTGAGAACGCGGATGGAGCTCTCGGAATAAGCAGGGGGGGTGGACTTGATCGACATAAAAACAGATGCAGGCAAATTGGACGACAGTCATTCAGTATCTGTGTATTTTTACAGTATAAGCGCACAATCGGTTAGAAAAACAAAGGTTGTTTCAGAGCCCATGAATCGTCTGTTTCGACAATCAAATATATATTATTAAAATGAAATGATAATGAGTAAGTCGATGGTTTTGTGGGCTGCGGTTTTCGGTCTTGTTTGAAGAAATGAATGTGCCAACCCGCTGATTTTCATGGCGTTCCTCTGTTGGAGACTGCGCTGTAATGGTCCAGGCTCTTTTTGCAAGCATGCCCAGTAAGGCAGATGACGTCTACAGCGGGGCGATAATACAAGTATCGTGCCAAAGCAATCATGAGGCTGACGTCACGGGGCCGCAATAAGGCCGGATATTTTGGCCTGGAGGTAGTCGAGGTTTAGCAGGGGTGTGTTGCCGCGGTTGTGCGCGGGTGCGTCTTCATGCTTTTGCTTGCCTTTGGGGTGATAGAGGAAGCAAGGGGCAAGTGCAAAAAAGCCTTGAAACATAGCGCGTTTCAAGGCTTCGACAAAATGTGTAAAGTTGTCTTGGTGCCGTCGGCGAGACTCGAACTCGCACAGCTTTCGCCACTACCCCCTCAAGATAGCGTGTCTACCAATTTCACCACGACGGCGGTATATCTTGCATGCATGCCGCTCCGTTAGCGGCATGTTGGTATCAAAACCGAATGCGGATTGTAATCGCAAATTGCCCTGGATAACCAAGTGGGCGCGTGTCTGTCTGATTACTTGGCGGCTGAAGCAGAGGGTGCTAGCGCGTTGCTCGGGATCATTGAGGCGGAATCACGGCTGGCCGCCGCTGAAGCAGCCGAGGCTGTGGCAGAAGCAGCAGGAGCAGCCTCGGACAGGCGGTTCAGCACGCTGGTTTCAGAGGCGTTGCCGCGATTGCCATAGTAGGCCAGCACCAGCGTGCTGGCAAAAAACACGGTAGCCAAAATGGCTGTGGTGCGTGACAGGAAGGTGGCGTTGCCACTGGCGCCAAACAGGCTGCCGGAAGCGCCACCGCCAAAGGTGGCGCCTGCTGTGGCGCCCTTGCCTTGCTGCATGAGGATCAGCCCGATCATGACCAGGGCGGAAATCACCTGGACCACCAGCAGGATATTCAAAAGGATGTTCATGGAATGTGAGAAGCGAGCAGGGATAGCTGTGCGCGAAAAATACGTGGAATCTAATATTTTACTTTGCCGCGCCAATGATGGCGAGAAAGTCATCCGCTTTCAGCGATGCTCCGCCGATCAGGCCGCCATCGATGTCGGGTTGTGTCATCAATGTGGCTGCATTGCTGGCGTTCATGCTGCCGCCGTAAAGAATGCGGATGGTGTGTGCTTTTTCAGTGGCTGCCTGCAATTGCTTGCGCAAGATGGCATGCACCTGTTGCGCCTGTTCCGGCGTTGCGGTCTTGCCGGTGCCGATGGCCCACACCGGCTCATAAGCCAGCACAATTTCGCTGATGCAGGGGCCTACCAGATGCACAACGGCAGCCAGTTGGCGGCGCACGATGTAATCGGTCAGGCCTTCATCGCGTTCGCGCTGGGTTTCACCCACACACACAATGGGAGTGATGCCGGCTTCCAGGGCGCGCTTGGCCTTGATGGCCACGTTGGTGTCGGTTTCGGCCTGATGCTGGCGACGTTCACTGTGGCCGACGATGGCGTAGCGGACACCAAATTCCCGGAGCATGGCGGCAGAAACGTCGCCGGTATAGGCGCCGCTTTCGTGCTGCGACACGTTTTGCGCACCTAGCGCGATGACGTCCTGGTTGGCCAGCAGGCATTGCAATTGCGACAGATAGGGTGAAGGAGCGCATACGGCCACGTCGCAGGACGGGCGACCTACCCGATCCAGCAGTTCGTGCACCAATTTTTCATTGGCTGCCAGGCTGCCGTTCATCTTCCAGTTGCCAGCGATGAATTTTTTCATGAATCACTCCCAAGTCAAGACAATTTTGCCAACGTGCTGACCAGATTCCATCAAGGCGTGCGCCTGTGCAGCCTGTGACGCGTCGAAGCAAGCGTGGATTACAGGGCGGATTTTGCCTTGATCAATCCATGGCCAAACGGTTTCGCGCAGTTTGCTGGCGACGGCAGCCTTAAACGCGTGCGGCTGGTTGCGCAAAGTGGAGCCGATGATGCTCAACTGGCGCATCAGGACAGTGGCAGCATTGAACGAAGCGTCTTTGCCGCCTTGCACGGCGATGATGAGAAGTTTGCCGCCGGTTGCCATGCATTGCACATTGCGCGCCACATAGCTGCCCGCGACCATGTCCAGCACTACATCGGTACCGCGACCCTGCGTGAATGCAAGCACCTGCTCAACGAAATCCTGTTCATGGTATTGAATGGCGCGATCTGCCCCGAGTTGGAGGCAGGCCGCGCATTTTTCGTTGCTGCCGGCCGTGACGACGACCTGTGCACCTGCGGCCTTGGCCAGCTGGATGGCCGTGGTGCCGATGCCGCTGCTGCCGCCATGCACCAGCAGGGTCTGGCCGGGTTGCAGGTTTCCACGATCGAAAACATTGCTCCAGACCGTGAAAAAGGTTTCGGGCAGCCCGGCGGCTTCCACTAGGCTCAGTCCCCGAGGCACTGGCAGGCACTGGAGGGCGGGCGCAACGCAGTACTGCGCGTAGCCGCCCCCGGCCAGCAGGGCGCACACCAAGTCACCGGTGCGCAGACCGGCAGCCTGCATTGCCAGAGGGTCGCCGGCGACAATGGTTCCGGATACTTCCAGCCCTGGCAGGGGCGAGGCCCCTGGTGGCGGCGGATAATGCCCCTTGCGCTGCACCACATCCGGGCGGTTCACGCCCGAAGCGGCCACGCGGATTAACACGTCCCCGGACCCTGGCTGCGGCAGCGGCTGCCGCGACATTTCCAGCACATCCGGACCACCCGGCTGGCGAATGGCGATGGCCCGCATGCTTGCAGGCAAAGCGCCAATCTGTCCGTCACGCGCCGGATTGACGGACATCAGGCCTCCGGCCGGTCTTCAGTGGCGCCTGCGCCGTTGTTGCGGCCGCTGTTGTCCCGTTCGGAACGTTCTGTGCGCTCGGGGCGTTCGATCAGGGCCTTCATCGACAGTTTGATGCGGCCTTTGTCGTCAGTTTCCAGAGCCTTGACGCGCACCACCTGACCTTCTTTGAGATAGTCGCTGACTTTTTCGACGCGCTCGTGCGCGATCTGGCTGATGTGCAGCAGGCCATCTTTGCCGGGCAGCACATTGACCAACGCGCCGAAATCAAGAACCTTAACCACCGGACCCTCGTAAATCTTGCCGATTTCCACTTCGGCCGTGATTTCCTCGATGCGGCGGCGGGCTTCCGCGGCTTTGTCGGCATCGGCGGAGGCAATGGTCACGGTGCCATCGTCGGAAATGTCGATGGTGGTGCCGGTCTCTTCCGTCAACTGGCGGATGGTGGCGCCGCCCTTGCCGATCACGTCGCGGATTTTTTCAGGGTTGACCTTCATGGTGTACAGGCGCGGCGCGAATTGCGACACTTCCGTGTTGGCTTGGCCCATGGCGTCCTGCATCTTGCCCAGAATGTGCATGCGGGCTTCCTTGGCCTGGCCCAGTGCAACCTGCATGATTTCTTTGGTGATGCCCTGGATCTTGATGTCCATCTGCAACGCAGTGATGCCGTCGGTGGTGCCCGCCACCTTGAAGTCCATGTCGCCCAGGTGGTCTTCGTCGCCCAGGATGTCGGTCAATACGGCGAAGCGATTGTCTTCCTTGATCAGACCCATGGCAATACCGGCGACGTGCGCCTTCATCGGCACACCCGCGTCCATCAGCGACAGGCAGCCGCCGCACACCGACGCCATCGACGAGGAACCGTTGGATTCGGTGATTTCGGACACCACGCGGATGGTGTAGGGGAAGTCTTCCTTGCTGGGCAGACAGGCCACCAGGGCGCGCTTGGCTAAGCGGCCATGGCCGATTTCCCGGCGCTTGGTGCTGCCCATGCGGCCCACTTCGCCGGTGGCAAAGGGCGGCATGTTGTAGTGAAACATGAAGCGGTCCTCAAACTCGCCGGCCAGCGCGTCGATGCGCTGGGCGTCGCGTTCGGTGCCCAGGGTGGCGATCACCAGTGCCTGTGTTTCGCCACGTGTGAACAGGGCCGAGCCATGGGTGCGTGGAAGTACACCGTTGCGGATTTCGATCGGACGCACGGTGCGCGTGTCGCGGCCGTCGATGCGGGGCTCGCCCGCCAGGATCTGGCCGCGCACGATACGGGCTTCGATCTCGAACAGCAGGCCTTCCACCTTGACTTCGTCGAATTCCACGCCTTGGGCGGTCAGGTCGGCCTTGACGGCGGCATACGCCTCGCGGCACGCCTGGGTACGGGCCTGCTTGCTGCGGATCTGGTAGGCGGCGCGCAACTTGTCTTCGGCCAATGCCGTGACCTTGCCGATGAAGGCTTCATCCTTGGCCTCCGGGGCCCAGGTGCCATCCTTTTCCCACAGCGGCTTGCCGGCTTCGCGGATCAGGTCGTGGATGGCGTTGATGGCAATATTGCCCTGCTCGTGGCCGAACACCACGGCGCCCAGCATGATTTCCTCGGACAGCTGCTGCGCCTCGGATTCGACCATCAACACGGCGGATTCGGTGCCCGCCACCACCAGATCAAGCTGGCTGTTCTTGCGCTGGGTCTGGCCGGGGTTGAGTACGAATTCGCCATTGACGTAGCCCACGCGGGCCGCGCCGATCGGGCCGTTGAACGGAATGCCAGAGATGCCCAGCGCCGCGCTCACGGCGATCATGGCGG
>JAGPIR010000046.1 GCA_018054915.1 Allobrachymonas sp. | reverse complement strand
AAGCCTCGCCTGCGGCGTCGTCGATGGTTTCTCCGAGCAAGGCATATTGCGCCACGCCGTCCACCCGCATGAGCTGGGTATGGCCACCGGAAACCAGCAATGCCACGAAGGGAAATTGTGGCGGGTCCTCGCTCAGGAAAGGCGACAGCAAGTGCCCTTCGAGATGGTGCACACCGATCACGGGCTTGTCCAGCGCGGCAGCCAGCGCGCAGGCCACACCGGCGCCAACAAGCAAGGCGCCGGCCAGTCCGGGCCCCCGTGTGAAAGCAATGGCATGCAGATCGGCCAGTTCGCAGCCAGCCTGCCGCATGACCTGGCGCACCAGTGGCACCACCCGGCGGATGTGGTCGCGGCTGGCCAGTTCCGGCACCACGCCGCCGTAGGCCTGGTGCATGTCGATCTGGCTGTGCAGGCCCTGGGCCAGCAACCGGGGAATGGCCGCGTGGGGCAGGATTTGCGCAAGGGCCACGCCGGTTTCATCGCATGACGATTCAACGCCCAGCACCAGCGCGGGTTCGGTCATTGCAGCGGCAGTAACAGAGACATTGTTCATGCAGGCAACCAACAGGAAGCTGTTTCAATAAATGGCGACAGATGCATCAACGCTTCACCGGGGCGTTTGTAGGCATGGCGGCGAATGGGTGGTTTCATGCTTTGGCCTGTCTTGCTAGTTGCTGCAGCACCCATCCGGCGGCGCACAGTCCGAAAGTAGCTGTCACGGTCACCGATGAACCGTAGCCCTGACAGTTAAGGTTGCTGTCCAGGGCGTCGGCTTCGCAGCCCGCAACAGCCGGCCGCTGCACGGTTTCGCGGCTGAAGACACAAGTAACGCCAAAGGGTTTGCCATCTCGTGGCCCCTGATGCCATTTGCGCAGACGCTGGCGCAATTGTGCCAGCAGGGGGTCGTGCGTGGCACGGGTTAGGTCATCCACCTCGACCAGCCAGGGGCTTTGTTTGCCGCCTGCGGCGCCCACGGTGATGAATGGGGTTTTTTCGGCCCGCGCCCAAGCTGCCATGGCGGTTTTTGCCGCCATCTGGTCGCAGGCGTCAATCACGGCATCTACCGGCGCAGGCAACACTGCGGGCCAGTTGTCCGGTTCCACGAAGGCGTCAACGGTGTGCACCCGGCAGTGCGGATGAAACCCGGCAATGCGCGCCTGCATGGCCAGCACCTTGGCCTGGCCGAGCGTGGCGTCGGTGGCGTGTATTTGACGGTTGATGTTGGATTCGGCTACGTGGTCCAGGTCGATCAGCGTGATTTGCCCGACGCCGCTGCGCGCCAGCGCTTCTGCGGCCCAGGATCCCACGCCACCGATGCCTGCTACGGCCACATGCGCGCGGGCAATCGCATCAGCGCCCGCCGCGCCGTACAGGCGCAGGACGCCGCCAAAGCGCCGGGAAGAATGAATGGGAAGAGATGACACGTCAAACGGCTCAAGCGGGAAAGACAAGAGCAAAATTCTATCGGCTGAATCAACCGTACGCCATCCGGAGATATTTGGCTCCAGCAGAAAGGGATGCACCGTATCCCCGATAATGGCCACCTGGCATTTCCGGCCCTCCTGTTCCAGTGCCTTGCGCACACAACCCGATACCCATTTATGACACCGTCTGCGGCCCCTTCCCGCTTGTCATCGACCCTTCCGGCACGCATTGCTCCGGTGGAAGAAATTGTGGCCGATCTGCGCGCTGGGCGGATGGTCATTCTGGTGGACGAAGAAGATCGCGAAAACGAAGGCGATCTGATGCTTGCGGCCGAACACGTCACGCCTGAAGCCATCAATTTCATGGCGACCCATGCCCGCGGGCTGATCTGCCTGACGCTGACGCGTGAGCGCTGCGGGCAGTTGGGTCTGGCGCCCATGACCGGCCGCAACGGGACGCGTTATGGCACGGCTTTCACCACTTCGATCGAGGCGGCGCAGGGGGTGACCACCGGCATCTCGGCCGCTGATCGCGCACGCACCATCGAAATGGCTGTCAAGGGCGAGGCGAGCGACATTGTCCAGCCCGGCCATGTGTTTCCGATTCAGGCGGTGGAAGGCGGTGTGCTGATGCGCGCGGGCCATACCGAGGCGGGCTGTGACTTGGCGCGCATGGCCGGCTGTGCACCGGCGGCGGTAATTTGCGAAATCATGAACGAAGACGGTACCATGGCCCGACTGCCCGAGTTGCGCCAGTTTGCCGCACAGCACGGCCTGAAAATCGGCACCATTGCGGACCTGATCGAGCACCGTATCCGCAACGAATCGTTGATCCGCAAAGTGGCTTCGCGGCCGTTGCAGACGGTGCATGGGGAATTTGTGGCACATGCTTATCGCGATGTCCACGGCGACAACCTCCACCTGGCGCTGGTCAAAGGGAATTGGGACGTCGATGAGGTGGTGCCGGTGCGCGTGCATGAGCCGCTATCCCTGCTGGATGCGCTGGAGACCGGCCGAAAATTGCACAGCTGGAGTCTGGAAGACAGCCTGCGTCATATTCAACGCCAGCAACGCGGCGTGGTGGTGTTGCTCAACTGTGGTGAAAGCGCTGACCAGTTGCTGGCGCAGTTTGATGGCGTGCTCCAGGCCGCGCATGCTCCGGCTGCAGGATCGGATTTGCGAAACTATGGCATTGGCGCCCAAATTCTGCGCGAATGCGGCGCACGCAAACTGCATATTCTCGGACCCAGCCGGCGCATGCCCAGCATGGCAGGCTATGATTTAGAGGTGGCCGGATTTACCGAAGCACCAGACAAATAATTGAATAAGCGCCAAGCACGGCGTGGATGCGCAGGCCGGTGATCGTGGGCAACGGTGATTCTTGCGTGTTGCGCATTTCTTTTCATCTTTGCGAACAATTAGGCAGATTTTCATGAAAAATGCAAACAAGGGCGACATTGCCAACCAGCTGGACGGCAAGAAGTTGCGCGTCGGATTGGTACAGGCGCGCTTCAACGCCGACATCACGGACGCCATGACCGAGGCCTGTCTGGCCGAACTCATGGAGCTGGGCGTCAAGGCCAAGAACGTAACGCTGGTGCAGGTGCCCGGCGCGCTCGAAATACCGGTTGCCCTGCAGGGACTGGCCGACCGCGCCGAGTACGATGCCCTGATCGCCATCGGCTGTGTGATCCGTGGTGAAACGTATCATTTTGAACTGGTGGCCAACGAATCGGGCGCGGGCGTTTCGCGCGTGGCTCTGGACTTTGCGCGACCGGTGGCCAATGCCATTCTCACCGTGGAAAACGCCAAACAGGCCAAGGCGCGGCATACTGAAAAGGCCGTCGATGCTGCGCGCGTGGCAGTGGAAATGGCTCTTCTGTTGCAGTCGATGTATCAGTGAAAGGGGCGCGCAGGATGAATGAACCTTCCATGGAAACGACCCCAGAAGAAGCGCTGCAGGCTGTGTTGCAGCAGCCCGAAAAAGACTCCAAGGCGCGCAAGGTGCCCGGCAAGACCGGCCGCGCACGTGCGCGCGAGTTCATCGTGCAGGCGCTGTACCAGCACCTGGTTGGCGGCAATGACTCCGCTGCTATTGACCAGTTTACGCGCGAGTTGACGGGTTTTCACAAAGGCGACAGCGCCCACTTCGATGCCGTGTTTCACGGTTGTGTGCAACAGGCCGCTGCGCTCGATGCCCTGATTGCCCCGAAACTTGATCGAGGCCTGAACGAAATTTCCCCGATTGAACATGCCTGCATGTGGATTGGCGTGTATGAGCTCCAGCACTCCCTGGATGTGCCGTGGCGCGTGGTACTCAATGAGTGCATCGAACTGGCCAAGTCCTTTGGTGGCACCGATGGACACAAATACGTGAACGGTGTGCTGCATGCGCTGGCGCCCGAACTGCGCACGGCCGAAGTTGGGGCCGACCGCAAAAGCACCTCCTGATCAAGCTTTTCTCTCTCGTCGCATTTGCCCATGAGCGCCACCGTGCATCCGTCCTTCAGTCATGTGGTGCGCGTGTATTGGGAAGATACTGATGCGGGAGGGGTTGTCTACTACGCCAACTACCTGAAGTTTTTTGAGCGTGCGCGCACTGAATGGCTGCGCAGCCTTGGCGTGAACCAGCAGACCTTGAAAGACGAGACCGGCGGCGTGTTCGTGGTCAGCGACGCTGCCATCAAATACCACCGGTCTGCGCGGTTGGATGATCAACTCACCATTACCGCCGGGTTGCAGCACGTGGGCAAAGCATGTGTCGTGTTTGTCCAGCAGGCCCGACGCGGAGGCCTTGATGGCGAATTGCTGGCCGAAGCCACCATCCGCGTGGGGTGGGTGCAGGCGCAGACCATGCGGCCGGCACGCATGCCCGATCCGGTTCTGCGTGCCTTGCAGGGGGAGGCGTCTGCGCACTGACGTTTCTGTTGGCGCAGGCGGCCAGAGCCAGTTTCAGCCACCGGGCGGCGCGTTCTTGCGGGGTTTGCGCGGCTTGCCATGCATGATGCGGTCGAACGCCCAATTGGGCAGCAGCCGCAATATTTTTGCCACGATGGCCATTTGCCACGGAATCACGCAATAGCTCGCATTGGCCTGGATGGCGCGCCAGGCGCGGTCGGCAAACTGTTCGGCAGTGAGCAGAAAATGCCGCGTATGCGTGTCGTGCGCCGTCATGGGAGTGTCGATGTAGCCTGGCAACAGGGTGATGACCTGCACACCGCAATCGCGCAACTCACCGCGCAGGCTTTCGCAATAGCTGATAACGGCCGCCTTGCTGGAGCAGTAGGCGCCATGACCCGGCAAACCGCGAATGCCCGCAACGCTGGCCATGCCCACCAGCTTGCCGCTGCGGCGCGCTTGCATGGGGGCGATGAATGGGTGGAAGGTGGCGGCCAGTCCCGTGCAGTTGGTGGCGTAGATGTCGGCCATCACGTCCAGGTCTTCACGTTCGGCTGTGTTGATGCCGTGACTGATGCCTGCGCAGGCCAGCACCACGTCGGGCACGCCCTGGCGGGCCATGCAGGTGTGGCACGCTGCCACGAGTGCATCCGTGGCGCGCACGTCGGCTTGGTATGCTGTGTAACGCGAAGCGGCGATGCCGTGCTGTGCCGCCCAATCATGAACAGCCTGCACGCGCCGCGCCACCAGCGCCAGCCGCCAGCCCGCCTGGTAAAAACGCATAGCCAGCGCTTGACCAATGCCGCTGGATGCGCCTGTGATGAACACCAGCGGTGCGGCGCAGGCAGGCGGCGGGGGCATCATGGAAACCGGACGGTCAAGGCTGGCGGTGCGGCTGGATCACGGCCTGCGATCGCCCCTGGATATTCACCGTTCTGCTCGCGCCCGTATATGTCATTCCGGTTCCGGTAATGACGTCGTTGCCTTGCGTGATCTTCACGGGCTGGTCGGTACTGAGGTGTTCCTGCCGGTTGGTGGCCTTGAGGTAACTGCTTTCAAAAATGACGGGTGGTGGTGTTCCGTTCTTTCCCCCTCCTTCTGCCGTGCGCTGGCGTACCGCGTGAACTTGGCCGAACAGTTCGATGTTCTGGCCTTTTCCGTCGGATACGGCGCGGTCGGCGCTGGCGCGCGTGGTAGTGCCGTGCGCGTCGATGGAAAAGGTGCGGGCCTGTTGCACATGGATGGTGTCGGGGCCGGGAACGTGCTCTCCGTAGCTGCCGGTCAGCTCGATCTGCAAGTTGCCTTGCGGGTCATAACGGCGCAACTCAAAATCACGCAGATAGTAGTCTGGCTCGTTGGAAGAGGGCGGTGTATCTGGTCTGATTTGGGGCATGCTTCTGACTAGCCAGAATGTTCCAAGGGCCAGCACCAGCGCCAGCAGCAGCGGCAAAAAATCCGTTGCATGACGCAGCAGGGAGTTGTTGCTGCGTTTCTGTCCGGCTGCGCGGGATGCGGGCCGTCCGGGCGGGGTGGCGGGGTCGTTGCCAGAACCGGATGAAGGGGCGTGGATCATGGCGCGCGTTCGGTTGCGGGGGAAGGAAAACTGTCGCGCAACAGATCGGCGTAGCGGCCGCAGGCCTGCAGCAGCAGATCGCATAGTTCACGCACGGCGCCAGCACCGCCTGCAGCCTGTGTGACATGAAGGGCGCGTGAGCGGACCTCGGCATGGGCATTGGGCGGGGCGGCGGGAAAGGCCGCGTGCGCAAGCAGCGGCAGGTCGGGCCAGTCATCTCCCATGGCGGCAGCCTGCGCCCACTCTAGGCCCAGGGTTGCGAGCAGCTTTTCTGCGGCCGGAAGCTTGTTTTCGGTGCCGAAGACGGCATGCACCACCCCCAGCGCCTGCAGGCGCTTGCGCAACGGCGCTGAGTCGCGCCCGGTGATGACGGCCGGGGTGATGCCGGCGCGTTGCAGCAGCTTGAGCCCGTGGCCATCCAGCGTATGGAAACGCTTGAGCGTTTCACCGGTTTCGCTATAGAACAATCCGCCGTCGGTGAGGACGCCGTCCACGTCGAAAAACACCACCCGCACCGGCTGGGCGCGCAGCAGCAGCTCGGGAGCAAAGTGCAAGAAAGGAGCTGGCGTAAAAGTCATGTCAGATCACCTTGGCACGCATCAGGTCATGTGTGTTGAGGGCGCCCACCAGATGACCGCCCGCGTCCACTGCAGGCAGGCTGTTGATGCGATATTCTTCCATCAGGCGCGCTGCATCTGCCGCCAGCGCATCATGGCGGATGGTGCGCGGGTTATTGTGCATCAAGGTGGCTGCGGTCTGTGCGCGCAGATCCTCGCCGGTTTCCAGCAGGCGGCGCAGGTCGCCGTCGGTGAAAATGCCCAGCAGGTGCCGGTTCTCATCTACAACCATGGTTGCGCCCAGACCCTTAGCGCTCATTTCACGCATGACTTCACTGAGCGTGGCGTGCGGGAGAACAGCTGGCGCGGCATCGCCAGCGCGCATCACGTCGGCCACGGTCGTCAGCAGTTTGCGCCCCAGCGAACCGCCGGGGTGTGACCGGGCAAAATCTTCGGTCCGGAAGCCACGCGCATCGAGCAAGGCCACGGCCAGTGCGTCTCCCAGGGCCATTTGCACCGTGGTGCTGGCAGTAGGGGCCAGGTTGAGCGGGCAGGCTTCCTTTTCCACGCCGCTGTTGAGCACAATCGACGCATGTTGCGCCAAACTGGACTGCGGGTTGCCCGTCATGGCGATCAGCGCCACGCCCTGGCGTCTGAGCACCGGCAGCACGCGGGCCAGTTCCTCGCTTTCGCCGCTGTTGCTGATAGCCAGCACCACGTCTGCGGTTGTGACCATGCCCAGGTCGCCATGCCCGGCTTCTGCTGGATGCACAAAAAAGGCGGGGGTACCGGTCGAGGCCAGCGTGGCGGCAATTTTGCGTCCTACATGGCCGCTTTTCCCCATGCCCATGACCACCACGCGCCCTGGAGCAGAGAGCATGGCGCTGATGGCCTGCGCAAGCGCGCTGGCGGCGGCAGGCTGCTGGAATTGTGTGGCTGCCTGCTGCAGGGCGGCGGCTTCAATGGCGAAGGTTTCCTGCACCAGCTGCAGGGCGCGCGGAGCGTTCGAAGCGAAAGCGTTCATGGGAGAAATTGTACCGATGCCTTTGCCTGCGCATGTCCGTTGCGGATTCAGCCGGCCTGGGTGGTGCGGGCGCCAAAAATAGCTGAGCCTACCCGCACCATCGTGCTGCCGGCGGTGATGGCAAGTTCCAGATCCTGGCTCATTCCCATGGAAAGTGTGTCCCACAGGGGCAGTTTCAGTATCTGGCCCATCTCATCAAACAGTGTACGGGTGCGCCTATGCACCTCCAGGGTCTGGCGCGGGTCCTCATAGGGCTCTGGAATGCTCATGAGTCCGCGCAATTGCAGGCCGGGTAAATCCTGTACGGCCTGCGCCAGTTCGAGTGCCTGGGCGGGGGTTACGCCCGATTTGTTGGCGCCGCCATCGATGTTGACTTGCAGGCAGACTTGTAGCGGAGACAGTCCTGGTGGCCGCTGGCGGCTCAGGCGTTGGGCGATGTCGAGCCGGTTCAGGCTTTGCATCCAGTCAAAGTGAGCGGCCACTTGGGCGGTTTTGCGGCTTTGTACGGGGCCGATGCAGTGCCATTGCAGCGCATGCAGTCCCTGTTCGCGCAGGGCGGTGATTTTGGCAATACCTTCCTGTACATAGTTTTCTCCAAAGGAAGTCTGCCCCGCCAGGGCAGCGCTGGCAACCGCATCGGCCGGAAAAGTCTTGGATACCGCGAGCAGGCGGACACTGTTCGCAGGACGACCGGCTTGCGCCACGGCCTGGGCAATGCGCTGTTGTACTTGTGCCAGTGCCTGTGCGATATTGCATGAAGGAGAT
>JAGPIR010000045.1 GCA_018054915.1 Allobrachymonas sp. | reverse complement strand
CTGCCCACCCTGCGCATCATGGACCCCGCCTGCGGGTGTGGCAACTTCCTCGTCATCGCCTACCGCGAACTGCGCCTGCTCGAAAACGAATTGATCGACAAGCTGTTCAGCAAAGGCGGGCAAAGCAAGGGGCTGCTCGACATTGGCACGCAAAGCCGGGTAACCGTTGACCAGTTTTACGGGCTGGAAATCGACCCCAGCGCCGCCCACATTGCGCAAGTGGCCATGTGGATTACCGACCACCAGTTGAACCTGATCACGGCCGAACGCTTTGGCGACAAGCCCCGCCCCAGCATCCCCTTGGTCAAAAGCGCCCACATCTGCCAGTGCAACGCGCTGCGCACCGACTGGGCCGAGGTGCTGGCGCCGGGGGAATGTAGTTTTATCGTGGGCAATCCGCCGTTTGTGGGCTACAGCAACCAGAGCAAGGAGCAAAAGGCCGACCTGGCCCTGGTGTATGGCAACGCCAAGGGCGTGGGCGTGCTCGATTACGTGGCGGCCTGGTACCTCCAGGCGGCGCGCTACATGCAGGCCAACCCCGCCGTGCGCACGGCTTTCGTATCCACCAACAGCCTGTTCCAGGGCGAACAGGTGGCAGCGCTGTGGTCGCTGCTGCTGCCGCTGAGCGCGCGCATCCACTTTGCCCACCGCACCTTCAAATGGAGTAACGAGGGCAAGGGCGTGGCCGCCGTGCATTGCGTCATCGTCGGCTTTGCGCTGTGCGACCCAACAGCCCCGGTGCGCGTGTTCGATTACGCGCAGAACATTGCAGGCGATGGCGTGGAGAGCAGCGCCAGCCGCCTCAACCCCTATCTGGTGGAAGGGCCGGATCTGCTGATCGACAAAAGGCGCAAGCCCTTGCAGGCCAGCGTGCCCGAGGTGGTGTTTGGCAGCATGCCCAACGACGGCGGGCACTTGCTGCTGTCAGAAGACGAGGCGGCGCAGATTCGTGCCACCGACGCCATCGCTGCGCGCTACATCCGTTCCTTTCTGGGCGCTGATGAGTTCATCAACAACATTCCGCGTTATTGCCTGTGGCTGGCGGACGCCACGTCGGCAGACAAGGCGCAGTCCCCCGTGCTCAGGCAGCGCATTGCCGCTGTGCGCCAATTGCGTAGCCAAAGCACGCGGGCATCCACCCAGCTACTGGCCCAAACCCCTCACTTGTTTGGCGAAGTACGCCAGCCCCAAAGCCGCTACCTGCTCATTCCGCTGCACAGCTCGGAAAACCGCGATTTCATCCCCATCGGCTGCTTCGGGCCGGAGGTGATCTGCGGTAATGCCAACTCCATGCTGCCCGATGCCACGCCTTACCACTTCGGCATGCTGTGCAGCAGCATGCACAACGCCTGGATGCGCACGGTGTGCGGGCGTATCAAAAGCGATTACCGCTACTCCAACACCATCGTTTACAACAACTATCCGTGGCCACAAGCGTCCACCGACAAGCAGCGACTAGCGATCGAAACGGCGGCGAAGGCTGTGTTGGATGCCCGTCAGCTGGAATTTGACCGTTGCGCCCAAGCCGGTCAGCACTGTTCATTGGCTTTGCTCTACAACCCCGATACCATGCCCGCCGAACTCATCAAAGCCCACGCCGCGCTGGACAAAGCCGTGGACGCCGCCTACGGCTACAAAGGCGGCCGTGACGACGTCAGCCGCGTCGCCTACCTGTTCGGCCTGTACCAGCAGCTGGCCGCGCCAGTTGACGTGCCATTGGCGGCAACCCCGCAGCGCAGCCGCCGCGGGACAACACCCTACTCAACAGCCGAATCATGAAAATCCAACATCCCTTGCTGTTGGTGTTGTGGCGCGAATGGTCATTTGTTTTGCTGCTGGCGGTATGGTGTGGCGCTGCCATGCCAGCGATGGCGCAACCGGCTGCCGTGCCGCCGCTGGCTGCGGCATCTGCAGTCAATCCGGTGCTGCACCATGCGCCCGACGCGCGCACCGTGCAGCGCTGGGGCCAGGGCTGGCGCTATCCACAGGCCGGCTGGACGGTCGTGCATATCGAAGGCGAGCCCCATACGCGCGGCGTGCAGCATGGGCGCTTGCTGGCGGCAGAAATCGCCGGCTACATCCGGGCGCTGTCTCAATACTGGGGCCCCGCCCGCCCGCAGCATGCCTGGGAGACCAACCGCCAGCTGGCGCGCCAGCTGTTCTACAGCGGCTTTACGCCCGAGCAGATGCAGGAGATGCAGGGCATTGCCGAGGGCGCATCGGCGGCCGGGGCGCGGGTTGGTGCGCGGGCGCTGGATGTGCTTGACATCATCACCATCAACACCTCCAACGAAATCGATTCGGTGGATGATGCCCTGGCCGTTACGCCGGATGCGCCGCTGCACACACCGGGCATCACACCCCGGCAGGCTGCCAAAAGCCTGCAAGTGGTGCGCCAGAAGCGCCGTCGCCCCCAGCGCTGCAATGCCTTTGTGGCCAATGGGCCGGCCACGGCCGATGGTCAGATCGTGTTTGGCCACATCACCATGTACGACCTGTACCCGGCCAATTTCTACAACGTGTGGATGGAGGTCAAGCCGGCGGCCGGTTACCGCTTTGTGATGCAGACGACGCCTGGCGGTATCCACAGCAGCATGGACTATGTCATCAACGAGGCGGGCCTGCTGCTGGCCGAAACCACGCTCGATCAGGGACCCATGGTGATTGGCGGGGTGCCGCTGGCGGCGCGCATCCGTCAGGCGCAGCAGTATGCCGACAGCATTGAAAGCGCCGTGTCCATGCTCACGCGCAATGACAACGGCCTGTGTTCCACCGAGTGGGTGCTGGGCGACATCCGGCGCAACGAAATCGCCTTGCTGACCCTGGGCGGTGACCGCCACACCCTGCACCGCAGCAGCCGCAACGAATGGATTGAGGGGGCAGAAGGTTTTTACTGGAGCGACAACAACATCAAGGACCAGACGCTGCGGCTCAGAACCGATGCACAGCACGATGGTCGTCCATCGGCGCTGGCAGCCTATGCGCCCTCCAAACGCGATGCCGTGTGGCTGCGCAAATACCATGAATTCAAGGGCCGCATGGGGCTGGACTTTGCGCGTCAGGCCCTGACTACGCCTGAAATCGTTTCGGCTTATGGGGTGGATGCCAAGTACACCAACGCCGATCTGGCGGCCAATTTGCAAAGCTGGGCCTCATTTGGCCCGCCCGTGGGGGCGCTGTGGCTGCCCATCCTGCAAGAAAGCAGGGACTACTCTGCCGTGCAGCCACTGATTCACAATCCCTGGACGCTGCTGCAGGTGCAGGCTCCGCCCGCCTTGGCGGGTGAGCCGCCGCCGGTGCAAGATGCTGCCGACCCGCGCCACCTGCCTGGTGATCAAGGCCGGCCATCGGGTCAAGGCGGGCAGCACCGCCCGCTGCCGGCGTGGCAGGGCACGCTGCTGCCCGCCAGCGACGCCGACATCTGGCTGAGCACGGCCTTTGCCAACCTGGAGCGCATCGTGACATATACACGCCATCTGCCGGTGGATAGGAAAAACACCGTGGATGATGCCTGGGGCACGGAGCTGGCCTATTACCGCTCGCAATACGGTTTTGGCGCACGCGCTGGGCACGATGTGCCGTTGTCGAATACCCGCGCCAGCATGGGTGACCAGTCCGGCTACCGCGTGGCAACGGGCAAGGGCGTGCTGTTCCTGCATGCCTTGCGTGGCCTGATGGGCGAGGTGGTGTTTGACCGTGCCATGCAGGAATTTGGCCGCCAGCACGGCGGGCAGAAAGTGTCCACGCAGCAGTTTCAGGATTTTTTACAAAGGCGCACAGCTTACCCGCTAACGCCTGTTTTTGACTGGTGGCTGCACCAGACCGGCCTGCCGTATCTGGCGGTGCAGTCCGCCCAGACGCAGCGCGCAGGTGCGGGCTGGGAAACGGTTGTGACGCTCGATGTGGCCCGTATGGGGCCGGCGCTGGCAGTGCCGGTTACGGTGGAAACGGAAGACGGCGCCAGCGTCACCCGCATGCAGATATTCGACACCGCCAACCGCCAGATCCGTATCGCCACGGCGCAAAGGCCCCGGCGCGTAGTGGTCGACAAATACGGAACAACCCCACGCGCCAACGGCTCGCCGTTCACGATTCTGACGATGGATGAGGAACTGGAAAAGGCGTTAATTGTGTATGGAACACTTGACGAGGCCACGGGCAACCACGAGGCCGCGCGTTTGCTGCAAACGGCGCTGCGCCGGCGTGAGCACAATGTGCAGCCGCAAATCAGGTCCGACCGCGAAGTCAGCGAACAGGAGTTGCGCAACGCCCATCTGTTGCTGGTGGGGCGGCCTGCCACCAATGCCGTGAGCCAGCGTTTTGCCGCGCAGGTGCCCGTGGAATTTGGGTCACGCTCGTTCACCGTGCGCGATCAACTCTATATCCATCCGCAAAGCGCTGTGTTGGCGGCGGGTGATAATCCGCTGAATTCGCGGTATTCAGTCGTGCTGATTGCCGGCTTGGGAAGCCTTGCCACTTACCAAACTGTGGCACGCTTTGCCGATGACGAATATGCTTACGCGCCCATGGTTGTGTTGCCGCATGCACGGGAAAGCCGGGAATTGGTGGCGCCGCTGCCTGAATTGACCGTGATCCCGCAATTTCCATGATTTAAACTGAAGTACGCCGCATGATCTATGGCATTGGCACCGACATTTGCGACATCCGCCGCATTCGCGCGGCGCTTGAACGGCGCGGCGAGCGTTTTGCCCAAACCGTGCTGGGCGATGCAGAACTGGCGGTGTACCACGAGCGCCGCAGTCGCTGGCCCGATCGCGCCGTGCGCTATCTGGCCACGCGCTTTTCGGCCAAGGAGGCCTTCAGCAAGGCCATTGGCCTAGGGATTCATTGGCCCATGACATGGCGGCATTGCGAAATCCTCAACAGCGCCAGCGGCCAGCCGCATGTGGTGCTGCACCATGACCTGGCGCAATGGTTTGCCGCGCGGCAACTGCAGGCGCACATCACCCTGAGCGACGAAACCGACTATGCGGCCAGTTTTTGTGTGGTGGAAAAGCTGGCTGATTGACCAACGACCAACTGGCGGCGCAGCGGTGTAGCCCTAAACATGGCACATAAAAAAAGCAGCCGCTGGCTGCTTTTTGTTTGCGGGCATACGCCCTGCTGGGGCGCTGGCGCCGTTGTACGCACGCTCAGTCGAAGTTGGGCGACTCCACGCCCAGCACCTTGTGCAGTTTCGGGCTGGTGGTGGTGTATTGCAGGAACACCTTCTTTTCGGGGAAGATGAAATCCATGGCCGCGAAAGCTGCCAGCGCACATTCGTGAAAGCCCGAAAGAATCAGCTTTTTCTTGCCGGGATAGGTATTGATGTCGCCCACGGCGAAAATTCCGGGAACGCTGGTGGAGAATTTTTCGGTATCCACCACCAGTTGCTTGCGTTCGATCTGAAGGCTCCAGTCGGCGATGGGGCCGAGCTTGGGCGACAGGCCAAAGAACACCAGCAGCATGTCCAGCGGCACCTGGCGCGTAACACCATCGGCCCCGGCCACTTTTACGGCGGTGAGCCTGCCGTCGCGGCTTTCGTAGCCGGTGATTTGCCCGACCATGAACTGCATTTCATACTGTTCGCACAGTTCCTTCATCTTGGCAACGCTGGCGGGCGCGGCGCGGAAGCCGTCGCGGCGGTGGATCAGGATCACGCTCTCGGCTTTGTTCGGGCCTTCGTTGGTGAAGTTCAGCGTCCAGTCCAGCGCCGAGTCGCCACCGCCTACCACCACCAGATTTTTTCCGGCAAAGTCGGCGGGGTTCTTGACGCGGTAAAACAATTGTGAGCCTTCAAACTGCTCCAGTCCATCGACCTTGAGGGTGCGGGGCTGGAAGGCGCCCACGCCAGCGGCGATGAAAATGGTCTTGGTCAGGAACTGCGTGCCCTTGCTGGTTTCCACATAGAAGCGGCCGTCTGCCTGCTTTTCGACCACGGTCACTTCCTGGCCCATGTGGTAGGTGGCGCCGAAGGGCTCGGTCTGCTTGAGCAGGGCATCGGTCAGTTCCTGGCCGGTGCACACCGGAATGGCCGGAATGTCGTAGATCGGCTTGTCGGGATACAGCTCAATGGGCTGGCCGCCGGGGTAGGGCAGCGAATCGATGATGTGGGCTTTTACCTCCAGCAGGCCCAGTTCGAAAATCTGGAACAGGCCCACCGGGCCAGCCCCGACGATGACGGCATCGGCGTCAATGGCCTGGGCAAAGTTGCGTTCGGTAGTCATAAACAGTACAAAAAGAAAGCACGGCCGCAGCCGCATGCAAACAAAAACAGACAGTGCGCGAGCCAGGTCTGCAAAGCCCTGCGATACGCAGAACGCCGGAGCATCCGTGCAAAACGGCCGGTGGTCGTGAGTCACGACCCGGCCGGATGGTGATTAACGGATCAACTGGTCCAGCTTGCCGGTCTTGTCCTTCCATTCGTCTGCGTCAGGAAGGCCAGGCTTGCGGCGGGTGATGGTTTTCCAGGTAGGGAGCCTGGAGAGTTCGGCGTTGAGGTCGACCATGTGCTGCTGGTCGGCGGGTACGTCTTCTTCAGCGTAAATGGCGCCAACCGGACATTCGGGAACGCACACGGCGCAGTCGATGCACTCGTCGGGATCAATCGATAAAAAATTGGGGCCTTCGCGGAAGCAGTCGACCGGGCAAACGTCCACACAGTCGGTGTATTTGCATCGGATGCAGGCTTCGGTCACTACATGAGTCATGGCAGGGGTTTCCGGATCTGGGCGGAAACAGGCTGTTTGGAAAATGGGTTATTTTAACGGCAGGATTTTCCGTATGGCTTTTAAAGTCCTCCACAGTGATATGGATTTGGTGTTGAACGCACACGCCATGGACAGGCAGGATGCGCAGGTTGCCGTCGTTTTTCCTGTAAATCATGCTTTTTGTTGCCATAGCTGCCTATAATTTTTGCCAATGGGCTGGCAGGATATTTCTTGATATATTTGGGCGGCTCGTGTGGCAATTGGCGGATGTGTCTATACAACAGGCAGCCGACGCGGTTGGAATGCGCCGCCACGGGAGAACAAAATCCGCAACCGGGTGTTCATTGCCGCGTATAGCAGGTTTGTTCAGCGTGCTCCTTTCAGTTTCTGAAATATTTAAAGGGTGTTGCAATGAAAACGGGAAATGTCACCGGTCTGGTGGGTTGGCGCGGCATGGTCGGTTCGGTATTGATGGATCGCATGCTGGAAGAAAAGGATTTCGATTTGATCGAGCCAGTCTTTTTCTCTACGTCCAATGCCGGTGGCGCTGCTCCGGCCATGGCAAAGAACGAAAAGACGCTGAAAGATGCGCACAGCATTGATGAGTTGAAGAAGTGCGACATCATCATTACCTGTCAGGGCGGCGACTACACCACAGACATGTTCCCGAAGCTGCGCGCCGCAGGCTGGAACGGCCACTGGATCGATGCTGCATCCACCCTGCGCATGAAGGACGACGCGGTCATCGTGCTCGACCCGGTCAACATGCCTGTGATCAAGAATGCGCTCGCCAAGGGGGGCAACAACTGGGTCGGCGGAAATTGCACCGTGAGTTGCATGCTGATGGGTGTGGGCGCCCTCTACAAGGCGGGTCTGGTGGAGTGGATGAGCACCCAGACCTACCAGGCCGCCAGCGGCGGCGGCGCCCAGCACATGCGCGAACTGCTGACGCAGTACGGCACGCTGAACGCCGAAGTGAAAGCCCTGCTGGACGACCCCAAGAGTGCCATTCTTGAAATCGACCGCAAGGTCATCGCCAAGCAGCGCAGCCTGACCGACGCCGAAACCGCCAACTTTGGCGTGCCGTTGGGCGGCTCGTTGATTCCTTGGATCGACAAGGATCTGGGTAACGGTCAAAGCCGGGAAGAATGGAAAGGCATGGCCGAAACCAACAAGATTTTGGGTATGGGCGAAGGCTTCGGCTCGGCCGCCATCCCGGTGGACGGTTTCTGCGTGCGCGTGGGCGCCATGCGCTGTCATTCGCAGGCCCTGACGTTCAAACTGAAGAAGGACGTACCATTGGCCGACATCGAGGCCATGATTGCCGCCGACAATGAGTGGGTCAAAGTTGTTCCCAACACCCGCGAAGCCACCATCAAGGATCTGACGCCGGTAGCCGTGACTGGCACCATGACCATTCCGGTCGGGCGCATCCGCAAGATGGCCATGGGGCCTGAATATCTGGGTGCCTTCACGGTTGGCGATCAGCTTCTGTGGGGTGCGGCCGAACCGCTGCGCCGCATGCTGCGTATTTTGTTGCAGGCTTGACCGACCGTTGAGAACTGCCTGTCTCATGCGGATGTACGCATATCTATCCAAAAGCAGAAAGGCGGTGTCTTGGCGTTGCCGACAAAGAATGGAGTCCTGCTTGTCAAGCTTGGCAACATGATGCTAAGTTCCAACTATTAGCAATAACTACATATCCAGCAATGAAAAACTGCACCAAGTCCAGCCTGACAGCAGCGGAAGGAAAAACGCCATTTATGCGCTTTCGGATTTCCAGGGTTGCGATGGCGACGGTGTTGTTCACCTGCGTTGCAGGCAACGC
>JAGPIR010000044.1 GCA_018054915.1 Allobrachymonas sp. | reverse complement strand
ACACCAACATGATGTTCATGACGCCAATCCCGCCCACCACCAGTGAAATGAGCGCAATGGCGGAAATCAGCAGCGTCATGGTCTGGGTGGTTTTTTCTACCGTCTGCTTGATGCTGTCGGAACTCATTGTGAAAAAATCCTGGACACCGTGGCGCTGCACCATCAGTTGGGTAATGCCCTGTTCGGCAGCTGCGCTGTCCACGGTGTCGCTGATGCGCACCGTGATGCTGCGCAGGTAGTTGGTTCCCATGATGCGGCCCATCACCGTGGTGTAAGGCAACCAGACGTTGAGCGCATCGGGGGCGCCGTAGGGCAAGTCTTTTTTCACGGTGACCCCTATCACACGCACCGGCACCGTACCGATCAAAATGATCTGCCCGATCGGGTTTTCACCGGCTGTAAAGAACGCGTTGAGCGTGTTGGGGTCAATCACTGCATCCTGGGTCTGGCGCAGGATGCTGTCCTGGTCGAAAAACGCACCTTTGTCGATTTCATAGCCGCGCGCGCGAAAAAACTGGTCACTCACGCCGTTGATGGTGGCGGTTTTTTCGGTATTGCTGCGGCGCAGGGTGCGGCCGGCGCTGACGTTGGGCGATACGCTGTCGACGTACGCCAGTTGCCCCAGGGACCGGGCATCGGCTGGCACCAGGGTGCGGATACGGCCCGCCGTGCGGTCGCCAAAGCCGCTGCCGGGCATGATCTCGATGGTATTGGTGCCCATGTTGTTGATGTCGGACAGGATTTTCTGGCGCGAACCCTCGCCCAGTGCCACCACCGATACCACCGATGCGATACCGATGATGATGCCCAGCATGGTCAGCAGGGTGCGTAATTTGTGTCCGACCATGGCCCGCATGGCCATGCGGGCGGCTTCGCCAAACCGTCCTCCGGCGGCGGACCAGGTGTTCTTCTGAGGCGGTGGCGAAACATCGGCCTTGACAACCGGGGGCAGCGCCTGGCTGCGTGCATGGTCGGCCACGATGCGGCCGTCGCGGATTTCGATGATGCGGCTGGCATTGGCGGCTACGTCGGCGTCATGCGTGACCAGGATGATGGTGTGCCCGTCGGCGTGCAGCTCTTTCAGGATCGCCATCACCTCGGCGCCGCTGGCCTGATCCAGCGCACCGGTGGGTTCGTCTGCCAGGATCACGTCGCCGCCATTCATCAGCGCGCGCGCGATCGATACACGCTGTTGCTGCCCGCCAGAAAGCTGCCCCGGCCGGTTGCCCAGGCGTTCGCCCAGACCCAGCCGCTTCAACAGGTTTTCGGCACGGGTATGCCGTTGCATGATCGGCACACCGCTATAAATGGCCGGAATTTCCGTGTTGCCCATGGCGCTCAGGTCGCCCATCAGATGGTAGCGCTGGAAGATGAAGCCGAAATGCTCGCGGCGCAACCGCGCCAGCTCGTCGGGCACCATCTGGCCGGTTTCCTTGCCGGCCACCTGGTAGCTGCCGCGTGTGGGCCGATCGAGGCAGCCCAGAATGTTCATCAGCGTGGATTTGCCTGAACCAGACGGACCCATGATGGCCACCATCTCGCCGGCCCGGATGTCCAGGTCGACATCCTTGAGCACGGCTACCACGCCATCTCCGGCGGGGTATTCGCGTACCACGCCACGCAGGCGCAGCAATGGCAGATCACCACCGGAAGAAGTTGCCGATGTCATCTGTCCGTCTCCGTCAGAACATCCGTACGCCAGGCATACGGGTGCTGCCAGCCTTGGCGCCGGAAGCGTCGCCGATCACGACCCGTTCGCCCTCCTGCAGGCCTTCGAGCACTTGCGCCTGCACGCGGTTGTTCAGGCCGATGCGCACTTGGCGCTCTTCGATGGTTTCTTTGCCTTTTTCTCCCTTGGCAACACGCACCATATAAAGGCGGCCGCGGCCTGGCGAATCACTGGCCGATGAGGCTGTTTGTTGCGGCGGCTGGGCTGCCGTGTCGGGCGCTGCGCTGGCTGGTTCCGGTACCGAAGCCGCGGCAGAGACGGCCGAAGCGGCTGGTGCATTCGTTGCCGATGCGCCGGAGGCAGCGCTTGCGCTGCGCTTGCTGGCGCTGCGCTGGATCAGGGCGCCCGACGGAATGAGCAGGGCATTGCGGGCCTGGCTGAGTACGATGGATACCTGTGCGGTCATTTCGATGCGCAGCTTGCCATCTGGGTTGGGCGCGTTCAGCAGACCGTTGTAATAAATGGCGGTGGCCGCCGTGCTGCTGTTGGCGGTGCCGTCGTAGGTTTTCATGTCGATCGGGCCTGGCTCAATCTTGCTGAGCATGGCCGGATATTTGTGGTCTGGCTCGCCCAGAATGGTGAAATAAGCGGGCATGCCGGGGTGCACACGGGGTACGTCGGCCTCGGAAATTTGCGCCTGGATCGTCATATTGTCGAGCTGGGCTACTTTCACGATGGTGGGGGCGGTCTGGTTGGCGTTGACGGTTTGGCCCTCGTCGGCAACGATGGCGACTACGGTTCCGGCCGTGGGTGAGACGATGCGGGTATAGCCCACATTGGCTTGCGCGGTTTTGGCGCGCACGTCATATTGGTTGATCAGGGCGTCGGCCACCTTCAGGTCGGCCTGGGCAGCCGTCAACGCCTGCTGGGCGTTCTGGTAGTCGGCCTTGCTGGCGGCGTCGCGTTCGTGCATGTATTTTTGCCGCGCATATTCGGCCTGCGCCTTGACCAAGGTGGCCTGTTTTGCCACCTTCTGCGCCCGCGCCGAAGTCAGTGCGGCTTGTGCATCCTTGAGGTTGTTCTGCTGCGTGGTGTCGTCGATATCGGCGATCTTTTGCCCCACTTCGACAATGTCGCCCACCTGGACATACAGCTTCTTGACCTGACCCGAAGCCTGCGACCCCACATTGATCAGCCGTGATGCCTGAATGGTGCCGCTGGCCAGCACGGCATCTTCGAGATCGCCACGTTCTACGGTGGCGGTAATCAGCGGTGGTGCAGGCGCCTTGGCAAACCACAGGCGGTAGGCGCCCCAGCCCAGCAATATCAGCAACAGGCTGCCCGCCAGCAGCCACCACGGACGGGATTGGAGGAATTTCCACATGGGTACGGATTCAGTGACGATTGAAATTGCAAGAAAATCTGGAGGGGAAATGCAGCCTGTCAGGCGGTGTCGCCAAGCCAGCATTCCGCACAGTATGCTTCATCAGACATGATGAACGAATGCGCACAAACATGCCAAACGCATATTCGAGTGGCGATAGGCGAAAAAGTTCCCGCCACCTGGATGCGGGTCAGGAAAATCCTGTTGTCCCCGCAGATGGGCCATTGGGCAGACATGTGCGCATGTGCATGCTGCGGGAAATGATGACCGGGGGCTGCCGCCCAGTTAGGCGCTTGCGCAGTTCATTGCGGCCGTGTTTCGGCAAAACTTGGGCGCTGGCCCAGTTTTTCGTGCAGACTGGTCAGATTCGGATACGGATTGCGCCAGTCGATCTGGGGGAAACGGAAGTCGAGCCATCCCAGCGTGCAGCCAACAGCTACGTCCGCCAGCGAGAACTGGACGCCGGTGCAATAAGGCTTGTCAGCCAGCAAGCGGCTCATTTCAGCCAGCCCGGCCTGCACCTTGTCCAATTGCCGGTCGATCCAGGCCTGGCAACGCTGTTGTGGTGTGCGCCCGTCCCAAGTCTGCTCCAGACGGGCCAGCACGCCAGCGTCGAGCACGCCATCGGCCAGCGCCTCCCAGATCTTGACCTCCAGCCGGTCGCGCCCAGTCGATGGAATCAGCTTGCCTACAGGGCTCATGGTGTCAAGATACTCCACGATCACGCGTGAGTCATACAGCGACATGGCCGACTTGGTCAATACCAGACAAGGAACCTTGCCCAGCGGATTGTGCTGCGACACGGCCGGATCGGGCGCCCACGGGCTTTCCTGTTCGAAGGTGTACTCCAGCTTTTTTTCGGCCAACACGACGCGCACCTTGCGCACATAGGGACTGGTAGTGGAGCCGATTAGTTTCATGCCGTCTGGAAAAAGGGAGTCTCGAAAGAGCAGGGATTGTAGCGAGTGCCTGTTTTGGAGGGATGGGAAAACCAAATCCGATGCAGCCGTAACAGCTTGGCCCTGTTCACATGAACAGGAGGGGTGCGCTGAATGGCCGGCACGCAGGCAAGCAAAAGCAGGGCACAATCCCTTCCTGCGCGCCGATTCAGAAGCCAGCACAGCAGCCCCGCCGGTGCGCGCATGGGGCGTAGTGCAGTTGAGCCGGTTTCTCCAGGGTGATTTTGAATGCATATCCGGGCTTTGGTCCCATCCACTTGCCTTTTGACGATTCATGATGCGTCCAGTTGATGAAAAATCCCGCGCCTTGCGGCGAATGAAAGGTGTCGCGTTGTTGGCGCTGTTGGTGGCCCTGGGTGCGTTGCTGCTGAGTCATCGCATGGGCCGGCAGGGATGGTGGAGCTGGGTAGCCGCGTTCGCTGAAGCTGCCACGGTGGGCGCTCTGGCCGACTGGTTTGCTGTTACCGCATTGTTCCGGCATCCGTTGGGCGTTCCGATCCCGCACACCGCCATCGTTCCACGCAACCGCCAGCGTCTGACCGATGCGCTGGCGTTGTTTGTGCGCGACAAGTTCCTTGAAAAGGAAGTCCTGCTGCAGCGCCTGGCCGCCTACAACCTGGCGAAGAAGCTTGGCGGATTTCTTTCAGTGCCCCAGCAGTTGCAGCGGTTCACCGGGCAATTGCGGGAATGGGCCGCGACCACGGTGGCCGCGCTCGATAACCCCGTACTGGAACGCGAATTACTGGGTTTCGTGCGCAGGCAATTGCGCCAATGGAACGCCGTGCCTACGGCGGCGCAGCTGATCCAGCTTCTCACCTTGGGCAATCACCACCAGCGTGTGCTCAACGCCGCGCTCGAAAACGTGGCCGAGTGGGTGGGAACGCCCGCTATCCGCGAGTTGATCGCTGAGCGCATGGTGCTCATGGCGCGCCGCGAATATCCCAAAGTCGTCTGGATGACCGACAAGCTCGATTACACGAACGACATCGCCGAATCGCTGGCCGCACGGCTGGCCCAGTCGCTGGTGGACGAAGTGCAGGCGGTTCTGGCCAACCCGGAACACCCGCTGCGCCAGCATTACGCGGCCGAAGTGTCGCAATGGCTCCAGCGTATACAGCACGATCCGCAGATGCAGGAGAAGGTGCAGCAATTCAAAAGCCAGCTGATCGAACACCCGGCCCTGCGGGATTATGTGAAGGAGATGTGGCGGCGCGGCCGTCAATGGCTGCAGCGGGACTTGCGAAGCGATCATTCTGTGCTGGCGACCTGGTTCATGCGCTACGCAGCAGCACTGGGAGAGCGCCTGCGCAACGATCCTGGCTGGCAAAACGCCCTCAATAGCCAGTTGCAGGTTCTGGCCTGGCACCTGGCGGATCACCTGCGCGTGATTGCGCCCGAGCATATCCGTAGAACCATGCGGGCCTGGGATGACGAAGACCTGGTGCGCGAGATCGAACGCCACGTTGGTGGCGATCTGCAATTCATCCGGCTCAATGGCACGGTCATTGGCGGCCTGGTGGGGATTTTGCTCCATGCCCTGATGCGCCTGGCCACTTGATGCGCCAGGGAAAAGCGGCTGGCCATGCGTTTTCCACAGCGTGCGCGCCGGCAGCTTGACAGCGCTGTTTAATACATTAGAATACTGTTCAAATAAACAGTTATTGTTTGCTGGACCGTCGTCTTTCTTTTCTTCACGGAGAATTTTCATGAGCAACATTGCCGACCAGGCCGAAAAAGCCAAAGCCTTGCAAGCCGCGCTGGCCCAGATCGATAAACAGTTTGGCAAGGGCAGCATCATGCGCCTGGGGGAAGGCGAAGCCGTGGAAGACATTCAGACGGTCAGCACCGGATCGCTCGGGCTGGACATTGCCTTGGGTGTGGGGGGGCTTCCGCGCGGACGGGTGGTCGAAATCTACGGGCCGGAATCGTCGGGCAAAACCACGCTCACGTTGCAGGTCATTGCCGAGATGCAGAAAACCGGGGGCACTTGTGCGTTTGTGGATGCCGAGCATGCCCTTGATCCGCAATATGCGCAAAAGCTCGGTGTCAATCTGCAAGACTTGCTCATCAGCCAGCCCGATACGGGTGAACAGGCGCTGGAAATCGTCGATTCCCTGGTGCGTTCCGGCGCGGTCGACCTGATCGTGATCGACTCGGTTGCCGCGCTCACACCCAAGGCCGAAATCGAAGGGGACATGGGTGACAGCCTGCCCGGTCTGCAGGCACGGTTAATGAGCCAGGCGCTGCGCAAACTCACTGCGACCATCAAGAAAGCCAACTGCATGGTGATCTTCATCAACCAGATCCGCATGAAGATTGGCGTCATGTTCGGCAGCCCCGAAACCACCACCGGCGGCAACGCGCTCAAGTTCTACGCCTCGGTGCGCATCGATATCCGCCGTATCGGCAGCATCAAGAGGGGTGACGAAGTCATCGGCAACGAAACCAAGGTCAAGGTTGTTAAGAACAAGGTGGCCCCGCCGTTCAAGGATGCGACGTTTGACATCCTCTATGGCGAAGGCATCAGCCGGTTGGGTGAGATCATCGACCTGGGCGTGCAAACAAAAATCGTCGATAAAGCAGGGGCCTGGTATTCGTACAGCGGAGAAAAAATCGGCCAGGGGCGCGACAATACGCGCGAATTTCTGCGTGAAAATCCCGATCTCGCCCGGGAGATCGAAAACAAGATTCGCGAGCAACTGGGCATTGTCTTGTTGCCAGCTGCTGCCGCAAAGGACGGCGCATGACGAGTGCCGCGCAGATTGATTTTGCTGAGTTTCCTGTGCGCAGCGGCCTGAGCGCAGACACTGTGCCCCGTGGACCTGCACCACTGGTGGTGTTGCACACAGTCGATCGGGAACAGGCGCGACAGACCGTGCTCGCGGCAGGCGGCGTGCTGGCGCGTGACATTTCTACCTTTTCTGGCGGCCGCCGTTTTCATTTCACCGGCCCGGCCGGCAACGAACGGGCCGTCTGGCCGCCCGACGTCCAAGGAGGCTGACGTACGATGTGTGCCTTGCGCCCGCCGGTACCTGCCACATTGAAAGCCAAGGCTCTGCAATTGCTGGCCACGCGGGATTATTCGCGGGCAGAAATGGAAGGCAAGCTGCAGCAGTGGCTGCGAACGCGGACCGCGAAGGATGCAGATCCAGCCGCCGCAAAAAATGCAGACGCCATGCATGCGGCAGAAACCGGTGCAATATCCCCTCCCGGTATTACGGAATACAGCGCTGCCCTGATGGAACAGCAACAGGGCCAGATTGATACAGTGCTTGACGAACTGCAAGCCAAGGGCCTGCTCAGTGACCAGCGCGCAGCCGAGGCTCTGCTGCATCGCAAGGGTGGCCAGTTTGGCGCGGTGCGGTTACGCTACGAGCTGCAACGCAAAGGCATCAATCAATCCATGGCGGAAGATCTTTTGCAAGACATCGTTGTCAGCGAAGCCCAGCGTGCGTACGCGCTATGGCAAAAAAAATTCGGTGCACGCCCGGTTACGCCGGCCGAGCGTGCACGCCAGATGCGTTTCCTGGCAGGACGCGGTTTTTCCTCTGATGTTATTCATCGCATCATGCGGCAAGGGGATGAATATGCTGGTTGATGGCCACTTTTTTTGGCCTTGCATCAATCATCCGCGTTTTTTCAGGCCGTTATCTGGCCATTTCATTGCATGAGCCTCGCATTGGTACCCAGCCGCGCCCTGCTTGGATTGGACGCCCCTGCTGTGACGGTGGAAGTGCATCTGGCCAACGGCCTGCCCGGATTCACGCTGGTGGGGCTGGCCGACACCGAAGTGAAGGAGGCGCGCGAGCGCGTGCGCAGCGCCATCCAGAACAGCGGGCTGGAGTTTCCTGCCAACAAGCGCATCACCGTCAACCTGGCGCCAGCCGACCTGCCTAAGGACTCGGGTCGTTTTGATCTGCCCATTGCGCTGGGCATCCTGGCCGCCAGCGGCCAGGTCCCGGCGGCCGCCCTGCACAACCATGTATTTGCCGGGGAACTGTCGCTTTCGGGCAGTCTGCGCCCGGTGCGTGGCGCGCTGGCGATGGCGGCGGCATTGCAGCAGCAGGGCGACGCTGCACCACTGGTGCTGCCACAAGGCAGTGCCGAGGAAGCGGCGCTGGTGCCCGGCGTCCGTGTGTACCGGGCCGCACATTTGCTGGACGTGGTGCGTCATTTTCTGCCTGCCGGTCAGGATACGCCCCCGGGCAGGAACACCCTGGAAGCCCTGCAACCGTCTGCGTGTTTACCAGATCCGGTGTATCCCGATATGGCCGATGTCAAGGGCCAGGCCGCTGTTCGGCGCGCACTTGAAATCTGCGCCGCCGGCGGTCACAGTCTGCTCATGGCCGGGCCCCCCGGTTCTGGCAAATCGATGCTGGCGCAGCGCTTTGCCGGTCTGCTGCCACCCATGAGCACCGCAGAAGCATTGGAAACTGCAGCCATTGCCAGCCTGGCAGGCAAGTTTCGCACGCAGCACTGGGGCTGCCGCCCCTGTGCTGCACCCCATCATTCGGCCAGCGCGGTCGCGCTGGTGGGAGGCGGTT